>DBGCEW010000064.1:0-6648 GCA_048357495.1 Frisingicoccus sp. | reverse complement strand
ATGAAGGGGAATCATACAACGGCAGTATGACGGTCTCCAAAACCGTTCATGGGGGTTCGAATCCCTCTTCCCCTGTTCAGAGGCTGTATACCGGATGGTATCCAGTCTTTTTTTGTTGTAGGCGTTTTGATTCAGGAGACAAAAAGAGAGATGAATGATACAATTCGGGATAAACTGGCGGTGCTTCCGGAGGCACCGGGCATCTACAGGATGCTGGATGCCGGAGGAAGGGTAATTTATATTGGAAAGAGCAAATGTCTGAAAGAACGGGTAAATTCTTATTTTGTTCAGAATCCTGTCTGGGAAAAAGCAAAAAAAATGGTTCCTTTTATTAAGGATATTACTTATATTGTGACGCCGACCCATCTGGAAGCTATGCTTCTGGAGTGCCAGATGATAAAAGAAGTAAAACCTTATTTTAATTCGATGATGAAAAATGACAAGCGCTACGTGTATCTGAAAGTCGGGGAAGACTGTCGGAAAAAATTGGTTGCGGTTGCCGATACAAAGTCGGAGAATTGCTTTGGTCCATTTCGCAGTAGGAATCGCGCGGAGGATGTGATCCGGACCTTGGAATATTTTTATCCGATAGACAAAAAAAGAAATACCTATGGATTTGAGTATCATATGTTTCCGGAAGTAATGGCGGAGGAAATTTACCGGAAAAATCGAAAAAATCTGCTGGAGATATTACAAAATCCGGAAAAAATGCATTTAATGATTCAGGAAATAGAAAAGAAAATGCAAAGGGCGGCGAGACAGGAAAAATATGAGCTGGCTTCACGATACAGAGATTCAGAGCAAATACTTAAATATGCAGATCGGACATTGAATACCTGGCGTGATCTTTTAGAGTCGGAACTGATCTACAGTGTGCCTGCAGATAAGGGGTACCGGATATTCTATATTAAAGATGGCCTGGTCTTTGGGAAAAAGTCCGTAAAAAACCTGGGAAAGCAAGTTTTTGATCAGATGATTGACGAACTGGATTCCAAAGAAATTGAAAAATGGGAACAGTTATCAGACAAAGAAAAAATGGATTACCGGGCAATTGTGTACCGGGAATTAGAAGAATCCGGGAAAGACAGAATTTACAGAATCCATAAAGACTGAGCGGAATCTTTACATCCTAAATGTATAATGATATAATAAATATTCAAGTTTTTTACAAAATAAGATGAAAGGGGAGCTACCTTTGGAAGGTAAATTTTATACAAAACTTTGGTTTATTCTTTGTATGTGCGTGTTAATGCCGCCTTTTGGAATATTTTTGACATTATTTTTCAAGAATCCGAAAGTAATGAAATGGCGTCTGATCTGTGTTGGCCTGACACTGGTTCATTGGGCTGTCTGGCTGTATATTGCCTATTTTAGTCCGATGAAGATCGTATAATCGGAGGGACATCTGTGGAATCATTTCGGATTGGTGAAATTGAGGAGATTTTAATCAATGCTTTTCCGGCGGTGGACCGGGAGATTTATGACGGATGGATTTTGAATTTTTCCGGTGGCTATACCTATCGGGCCAATTGCATTAATCCTTTTTATCCTTCAAATTATGCTTTAGAAGAGAAACTATGTCATTGCGAAAGTCAGTACCGGGAGTTGTTTATGCCGGTAGTTTATAAAATGACAGGGGCGGTTTCTTCGGAACTGGATGCTCTCCTGGAAGACAGAGGGTATAAAATCGTTAAATACGTGGATGTTTTATACCGTTCTCTGGAAAACTGGGATGCGCCTTTATGGGAGAATATCGGAAAGGATTATGAAATCATTACCATGAGTCAGATGGATGATGAGTGGCTGGAAGCTGTCAATCAGCTTATTGATATTCCATACAGTTCGCTGGAGAAGATACAGAAAAAGATTTTTGGACGTATATGCCTTCCGGTGATTTGTGTAAAAATCCGTCATCATGGAAAGGTTATAGGGACAGGCCTTGGTGTGATGGAACGACATTATATTGGTCTCTATGCGATTCATGTGCATAAGGATTACCGGCAGAAAGGTATGGCGATGAAGATATGCGGAAATATTATGACCCGGGGAAAGAGCATGGGTGCGGATAAGGCCCACCTTCAGGTCCGTCAGGGAAACAGGAGTGCCTTTGCACTTTATGAGAAATTGGGCATGCG
This sequence comes from Frisingicoccus sp., assembly GCA_048357495.1. Lineage (GTDB taxonomy): Bacteria > Bacillota > Clostridia > Lachnospirales > Lachnospiraceae > Frisingicoccus. Next base: position 4,513 of record DBGCEW010000064.1, on the reverse strand, counting down.
AAGGGTATATACTCAGTGGTTTCGTATGAAAGCCTGGCCGGAGTCACGGAAAATTTTTGATTAACCGGTCATGGGCAGTACGCAGACCATGTAAAGTAAAAGCGGACAGATGTCAGAGGGATACATGGAAGTATCTTTCAGGCATCTGTCCCTTTTTGATTTATTCAGCTATTCAGCGGCTGTGTAATAAATCAGCTCTTTTTCATTATGGCGAATAATTTTATTTCTGAGAAGGAGATAGTCCAGATGGGAGATTGTCTCGCCAATGGCAAACCATTTCTGTTGAATCGGAAATTCGTCCCAGTTTTTGCCACGCATGGACCAGGTCATTCGGGCGCCAATCTGGCAGGCATTCAGGCCGGGTTCTTCACGGATAATCGATAGGGTCTGGTGAATCCGCCGGTCATGATGTTCCTGTATCTGATGAATCCGGTCATAAACATCCATGTCGTTTTTTCGGTGGGCCGGAAGGGCCAGATGAATATCCAGAGAACAGATTTTTTTCAGGCTCTCTAGATAGTTTCCAAGAGAATCTTCAACGCCGCGCCACATGGTAATATTTGGTGTGATGTCAAATAAAATATGATCTCCGGAAAAGAGGATTTTTTCCTTTTCCATATAGAGACATGTATGTCCGGGCGTATGGCCCGGGGTCCACATACAACGGAAGGTATAATCTCCGACAGAGAAAATGTCGCCGTCAGAAATACAGTCAGCTCTAAATAAATATTTGGGTGCATACTGGCGGGCGGGATTGACTTTGCGCTGCAGCATAATCAGTTCTTCGGAAAGTCCTTCTCTGAAAAATTTATGTTCCATCCATCGCCAGTTATCGCCGCCAGCGTCTCCGTTCAGATAATCATAGTCGATGCGGTTCATGAGAATCCGGGTGGCGTCGGTGGCGATATGGTTTACGAGACCGATATGGTCAGAATGCAGGTGGGTTAAAAACAGAGTGGTCCGGTTCATATCAATATCCAGTTCTTCCAGACCTTCTGTGAGGGCTTTATAGCATTCCGGCTGGTTAAATCCGGTATCGATCACCAGATTTTCCGATGGTGTTTTTATAATATAGCAGTTCAGATTTTTTAAAGGGTTGTTCGGGAGAACAACAGGTACACGGTAGATATCGGGCATCGAATGGATCTGTTCAAACATGGGGAATCTCCTTGGCTGTAATGATGTGTGGTTCCTGTTATTTTATAAACATATCTTTATTTCGTTCCTTGAACAGGGCAAAAACGGCTTCAAGGATAAGGGATTCTTCGACACCGATATATTGAAAATCTCCGTCACCAATGTCTTCACGCTGTAAGATAACAATTTCCTCATCAGGATTCTTAATAGGATATAATACGACATATTCATTTTGGAGGAAGGATATAACGTCAAGTAATTCAAATTCGATTTCTCTTTCACCACCGTCAGTCAGGACGAGAAAGTTTGGTTTGCTTTTTTTTCGGCTCATAACAGGCCTCCTTTAGAATGGAATTTTAAATAGTTTATTTAATTATACATTATTAAACGGGCTTTTTGCAATATATTTTATGACCATAAAAGTCTCTGTGAGCAGTTTAAACGACACCACGGTGAAAGGTAACGAGGATGAATATTTTCTGTGAGTTTACCAATACTATCAAAAAAACAGGAAGGCGGAAATAATTATGAATCAGGAGAAGGATGAAAAACTCAGAGAAAACGGACAGATGATTCTGGAAAATGACAATGGCGGCCATCAGATTCTTTTATTATCGATTATCGGTGAGATTGAGGGGCATGAGTCAGCACCGGACCAGAATAAGGCAACCCGGTATGACCATGTGCTTCCAAGGCTGGCGGCCTTCGAGGATGACGAGGATCTGGAAGGACTTCTGGTGCTTTTAAATACTCAGGGCGGAGATGTGGATGCAGGGCTTGCCATTGCGGAAATGATCGCGACCATCAGTAAGCCGACGGTGTCTCTCGTCCTCGGCGGGTCCCATTCAATTGGTGTGCCTTTGGCAGTGTCCACCGATTATTCTTTTATTGTAGAGTCAGGGACACTGCTTATACATCCGGTCCGTATGGGAGGGATGGTTATCGGCGCACCTCAGAGCTTTTCTTATTTTAAACGGGTACAGGACCGCATTACCGGGTTTATTGCCAGACACAGTCATGCGGAAAAAGAAACTCTTGAAAAGATGATGCTGGATAATACGGAACTTACCAATGATCTGGGAACCATACTTGTGGGCAAAGAGGCGGTAGATGCCGGGCTGATCGATGCGGTTGGAGGTATTTCTGAGGCTCTGGAAAAACTGAAAGCAATGATTGAAGATGGAAATTGACCAATCCCAGGGGAAACTGTCAGAAATGACAGTTTCCCTATAAAAAACATAAATCGACGAAAACTATCATTTTGACAAAGACATTAATATGTAGTATGATTAATCTGATTAAGCAAAGTTTGACGGAGGTAACGAATATGAGTCTGTTGCAGGCAATTCTGCTGGGACTGGTTCAGGGGCTTACAGAGTTTTTGCCAGTGAGCAGTTCCGGACATTTAGCGATATTTCAGTACATATTTAAAGTGAATACAGATACAGGGATGCTTTTTGAGGTAATGCTCCATCTTGGAACTTTGATTGCGGTCTGTGTGGTTTTTTGGAAGGATATTAAAAAGCTGTTTATTGAAGGCATTCATCTTTTAGCGGATGCCTGTGTGAACCTGAAAGTGTTTTTTGGCCATAAACTGGGCCATAGCGATGAAGGATACCGTCGGATTGTGACGAATGCCTATCGGAAGTTTGTGCTTCTCATTCTTGTGACGACCGTTCCTACGGGGATTATCGGAATTGCTTTTAACGGGGTTGTGGATACAGCCTCCAGTTCCCTTCTCATACCGGGAATTTGTCTGATCATTAATGCGATTGTATTACTGTTGGCAGGTTCTCTTTCCGGCGGACGGAAAAAGGTGAAAGCATCCAGCTATAAGGATGCCGCAGCCATAGGTATTGCTCAGGGAATTGCAGTGCTTCCTGGAATTTCCCGTTCAGGTTCTACGATTTCTGCATGTCTGGCTCTGGGATTTGACCGGAATTTTGCAGTGAAGTATTCCTTCATTGCTTCACTTCCGGCAATTATCGGAGCAAACATTCTTGAGCTTCGTCATCTGGGAGACGCCATGGCCTCCGGTGGAGAATTTCTGTACTACATTCTTGGTATGGTGGTTGCCGGAGTTGTCGGTTATATATGTATCCGCATTATGATGTATGTTGTCAGCAATAAGAAATTTAGTTATTTTGCATATTATTGTGCAATTGTCGGTATAATTTCTTTAGGTTTCCATTTTTTTGCTAAATAATTTATCAGGATTCTGAGTACTATGCGAAATATCCAGGAGATATTTCGCTTTCGTACTCTATTAGGAAATTTTAAATCAAAGGTTTTAGGAGGTTTATTCGATGGCCGGAAAGCAGCAGAAAACAATGTCCCGGAAAAAGACACCGGTAAAGAAAAGAACTTCATCGGGAAATAGAAGAAAGAAAGCACCGGCGCTGACGCCGGAAGAAAAAATTCAGCAGGCAGGCATTCGTGATGAAGTTGTTGTGCTTATTATCCTGGCGCTGAGTATTTTGCTGGTACTCAGTAATTTTAATTTGTGTGGGAAATTAGGACAGGCAATTTCAGGTGTCACTTTTGGATTGTTCGGTTTTATGGCCTACTTATTGCCTTTTGCCTGTTTCTTTGGTATTTCATTTTTTATTGCCAATCGTTCAAACAGGATTGCGAAAATAAAACTGGCGGCCTCTGTGGCATGTTACCTGTTTTTAACGATATTTGTACATATGGTTTCAGAGCCTTATGATAAATCTGTCACGCTTTTGCAGGCATACAGAGACAGTGCGGCGGGCCATTCGGGAGGCGGAATGATCGGAAGCGGAGTGGTGCATGTGCTTCATCCGCTTTTGGGAAGCGTGGGTTGTTATGTGGTTATTATTGTATTGATTTTAATCAGTGTTGTATTGATGACCCAAAGGTCCATTTTTATTCCTTTAAGCAAGAAGGGAAGGAACGCTTATTCGAAAGCATCCGAGCATCATAAAGCCGAGCGGGCCCGGAAACGGATTGAAAAAAAGGCATCCCGGGAAAAATTCGAAAAGAAAGATTTGAATTTTAATTTGAGCATACCTTCAGGGGAAGAAAAAGCCCAGGGAGAGGTTTCAGCTGGGGAAATAAAAAAGAAAAAAGTGACAAAAAAGGATATCGGCGAAGGGGTGAAGAAACCTTCGGTGGAAAATATTGAGGAAGAAGTTATTTTACCTTGGGATCATCCGGAGACGATTCCTGTGAATCATATGGAACCTATTGAGTCGGTGGAGGAAGAAAAGGAAGCTTCATTTATTATTCCATCCGGCGATATGCGCCCGATAAAGCTTGACGACGGATTTGATGAAAACAGTTTTCGAAAAAAATCCGAAGCGGCAGCAGATGATGTAAAATATGTAGTTCGGGAAACACCTTCGGACAGTGC
>DBGCEW010000063.1:0-9231 GCA_048357495.1 Frisingicoccus sp. | reverse complement strand
TGCCGTTAAGAATGCCAAAACCGTTGTATGGAACGGTCCGATGGGTGTTTTTGAAAATCCGATCCTTGCCAAGGGAACCATTGCTGTAGCAAAAGCGCTGGCAGAAACGGACGCCACAACTATTATCGGCGGCGGTGATTCTGCAGCAGCAGTAAACCAGCTTGGTTTCGGTGACAAGATGACCCATATTTCAACCGGCGGCGGCGCATCTCTGGAATTTCTTGAAGGCAAGGATTTACCGGGTGTTGTTGCGGCAGATGATAAATAGGAGGATTTGGAATAATGCGTAGAAAGATTGTTGCAGGCAACTGGAAGATGAACATGACACCTTCCCAGGCGGTTGCTTTAATAGAAGAATTAAAACCTTTAGTTGTCAGTGAAGATGTGGATGTTGTATTCTGCGTGCCGGCCATTGATATTATTCCGGCGGTAGAAGCTGTGAAAGGCACGAATATCCATATTGGTGCTGAGAATATGTACTTTGAGGAAAAGGGCGCTTATACCGGTGAAATCGCACCGGATATGCTGACCGATGCCGGAGTAGAATATGTGATTATCGGACACTCTGAACGCCGCGAGTATTTTGCGGAAACTGATGAAACTGTCAATAAAAAAGTGTTAAAGGCTTTTGAACACGGACTGACTCCGATCATCTGCTGTGGTGAAACACTGACCCAGAGGGAGCAGGGAATCACCATTGACTGGATCCGCCAGCAGATTAAAATTGCCTTCCTGAATGTGACGGCAGAGCAGGCGGCAGCGTCAGTGATTGCTTACGAACCGATTTGGGCGATTGGAACAGGCAAGGTAGCTACAACGGAGCAGGCTCAGGAAGTATGCTCCGCCATCCGCCAGTGTATCCGTGAGCTTTATGGTGAAGAGGCAGCAGAAGCCGTGCGTATACAGTACGGCGGCAGCGTATCTGCAGCCAGTGCGCCGGAATTATTTGCTCAGGCAGATATTGACGGCGGTCTTGTCGGCGGCGCAAGTCTTAAAAAAGACTTTGGTGATATTGTTAATTACAAATAAAAATATTTTCCGGTAAACAGGAAGTGAAACAGGTGAAACCCGTATCTTTTGCAGAAATTTGCAAATTGATACGGGTTTTTGTAAATATATATTTGACGGCGGGGATAATAAATGATAATCTAGAAAGAATACTGTTGAAAATTGGAGGAATATATGTTATGAATGAAAAGATATCTGCTGAGAAGCAGAAACAGGGGCCTGCTTCCCGCGGCAATTTTTCCGGCCGTTTTGGTTATGTTCTGGCCGTTGCCGGTTCAGCGGTAGGTTTGGGAAATATATGGCGTTTTCCCTATTTAGCTGCGAAATATGGTGGGGGCATGTTCCTGATTGTTTACCTGCTGCTTGTTCTCACTTTTGGATATACGTTGATTGTTTCGGAAACGACTTTGGGCCGTATGACGGGGAAAAGTCCTGTCGGGGCTTTTAATAAATTCGGAAAAAGTCTTCCATTTAAACTCGGAGGCTGGATGAATGCCATTATCCCGATGCTGATTGTGCCTTATTACAGTGTGATCGGCGGATGGGTAACAAAATATCTGTTTGAGTATCTTCGGGGTGGTGTTCAGGTGCTGGCGGATGATAATTATTTCAATAATTTCATTACAACGTCCGGCAGTGTTGAATTCTGGTTTATTATCTTTGCTCTGGCTGTATTTGTAGTGGTTATCGCCGGTGTGGAAAAGGGAGTTGAGCGGGTATCGAAAATTATGATGCCGCTGCTGGTCGTTCTTGCAGTTCTTGTTGCCGTATATTCAATTACCCGGCCGGGGGCTCTTGAAGGCGTGAAGTATTTTTTAATTCCTGATTTTGAACATTTTTCATGGATGACTATTGTCGCTGCGATGGGACAGATGTTTTATTCACTGTCTATTGCTATGGGAATTTTATATACCTATGGATCTTATATAAAGAAGGATGTTGATATTGAAAAAGCCACAAAGCAGGTTGAAATTTTCGATACAGCCATCGCGATTCTCGCAGGATTGATGATCATTCCGGCTGTTTTTGCCTTTTCCGGCGGTGCACCGGAAACACTGCAGGCAGGTCCGTCTCTGATGTTTATTACGATTCCTAAAGTCTTTGCAAGCATGGGCCTTGGAACCATTGGCGGTATTATGTTTTTTGTTCTGGTATTACTGGCGGCTCTGACAAGTTCTATTTCTCTGATGGAAACAAGCGTTTCGACCTTTGTTGACCAGCTGGGATGGAACCGTACGAAGTGTACAGTCATCCTGGGGATCGGGGTCATTATATTGGGGACCTTCTCCGCACTGGGCTTTGGCGTTTTGGATTTTGTGACGATATTCGGCATGTCTGTTCTGGACTTTTTTGATTTCCTTACAAATTCACTGATGATGCCGATTGCAGCCTTTGCGACCTGTATGTTGATTCTTCGGGTTGTCGGCCTCAAAAAGATTGAGGAAGAGGTGGAGATTTCTTCAGTCTTTAAACGTAAAAAATTATATAGTTTTGTTATGAAATATCTGGCTCCGGTATGCCTGTTTATTATTCTGGCAAGTTCCATTGCCAATGCTGTGGGATGGATTAAGATGTAGCCCTGTGATTTTGGGAAAAGGATGGACCTTTATAAGTTCGGATTAAAAATCCGGCCTGTAAAGGTCCGTTTTTTTTATGGATGAAATGCATTAAAATTAAAAAAAAGCAAAAAATCTATTGACTATTTTTAGGAATAGCATATAATATAAATATATGAACAATTAATCATATGAAAATAAAAAGTTTTTGTTTAAAGGAGAGATGATGATGAAAAAGAAATTTAAGTTAATCGATTTAGATTGTGCCAACTGTGCGGCGAAGATGGAAACTGCTATTAAGAAAATTGACGGTGTCCAGGATGCAACGGTAAGCTTTATGACCCAGAAGATGACGATCACTGCCGAAGAGGATCAGTTTGATCGTATTATGAAAGAGGTTGTCAAAGCCTGTAATAAAGTAGAACCGGATTGTCAGATACTGCTTTAACGGAGGTGGACGATGACAAAAAAACAAAAGACCATGTTGTTTCGGATTATTCTTTCAGCCGTTCTTTTTATTCCGCTTTTTGCTGCAGAGCATATGGGAAAACTGGAGGGGTTCGCTGCATTTCCCACAGTATTTATTCTTTTTGCGATTCCTTATCTTGTTATCGGCTGGGATATTGTTTATAAAGCGGTACGGAATATCTGTCATGGACAGGTTTTTGATGAAAACTTTCTGATGTGTGTGGCAACCTTTGGCGCTTTTGGTGTCCGGGAATACGAGGAAGCTGTTGCCGTTATGCTGTTTTACCAGGTTGGAGAACTTTTCCAGAGCTATGCAGTAAACCGTTCCCGTCAGTCTATTTCAGAGCTGATGGATATTTGCCCGGAATATGCCAATATTGAGGAAGATGGTGTCCTGGTGCAGGTGGATCCGGAGGATGTCGAGATCGGAAGCATGATTGTTGTAAAGCCGGGAGAACGGATTCCGTTGGACGGCGTTGTTGTTTCAGGAACATCCTTTGTCGATACTTCCGCACTGACCGGAGAGTCTGTACCGAGACAGGTGACGGAAGGTGCTGAGATCATCAGTGGCTGTGTGAACGGGAATGGTGTATTGAAGGTACGCACAACAAAAGAATTTGATGATTCTACGGTGGCCAAAATTCTGGAACTGGTTGAAAATGCCAGCAGTAAAAAGGCTCACGTGGAGAATTTTATTACAAAATTTGCACGATACTATACACCACTGGTTGTTGGCGCTGCGGTCCTCCTTGCAATTATACCACCTATAGCGCTGGGGGAGGCATGGCGGATCTGGATTGAAAGAGCCTGTATTTTTCTTGTTATTTCCTGTCCGTGTGCCCTTGTCATTTCTGTACCCATGGGATTTTTCGGCGGCATTGGCGCTGCGTCGCGGACCGGAGTGCTTGTTAAAGGAAGCAATTATTTAGAAGCCCTTGCAAAAATGAATACGATTGTTTTTGATAAGACGGGAACTTTAACGAAGGGCGAATTTACGGTTACTGGAATTTATCCGGAAGGTTTGACGGAAGAAGCTTTAATTGAAATAACCGCTCTGGCAGAAAGTTATTCGGAACATCCGATCGCATCGGCGGTGAAGGCGGCATGCAAAAAGGAATTATCCATGGACCGGGTGACAGATGCGGAGGAAATAGCCGGCCATGGTATCCGTGCAGAAATTGACGGAAAAAAGGTTGCGGCAGGAAATGCCAAACTGATGGTGGCCGAAAATATAAACTACAAAGAAAATCATGACATGGGAACGGTCATTTACGTGGCTGTTGACGGAAAATATGCCGGAGCTATTGTCATTGCAGACCGGATAAAACCGGAGGCAAAAGAAGCCGTGATTTCTCTGAAAAACAGTGGTGTCCGGAAAACAGTGATGCTGACCGGAGACAAAGAGGACGTCGGCCGTTCGGTTGCCGAAGCGCTTGGAATCGATAAGGTTTACGCCAATCTTCTTCCCGGGGATAAGGTGATGAAGGTTGAGGAACTTTTAGAGGGACTTTCCGAAGGCGAAAAACTGGCTTTTGTTGGTGATGGCATCAATGACGCGCCGGTGCTTTCCAGAGCGGATATCGGGATTGCCATGGGAAGTATGGGATCCGATGCGGCGATTGAGGCGGCGGATGTGGTTCTTATGGATGATAATCCGTTAAAAATTGCTTCGGTGATTCGGATTGCACGAAAAACACTGAAAATTGTCAAACAAAATATTGTGTTTGCTCTGGGAGTCAAAGCGTTGATATTAATTCTTGGCGCGGCAGGTATTGCGAATATGTGGGCAGCCGTCTTTGCCGATGTCGGGGTGGCGGTCATTGCGATCTTAAATTCGATGCGTGTATTGCAGAGTAAATAAAATACGGCCTTGTTTTTTGTCTCACCCTTTGATAAGATAAAGTTACTGTGTAAGTTTAGCAGAAGCATAAAATGGATTGATAGAAAGAAACAGGTGAAAGTATGGGTAAAAAACCAACGGTATTAATGATTCTTGACGGTTACGGTCTGAGCGATAAAAAAGAAGGAAATGCGGCTTATAAAGCCAATACACCGGTTCTGGACGGGTTAAAAAAAGACTGTCCTTTTGTTAAAGGCTATGCCAGCGGGATGGCAGTGGGTCTCCCGGAAGGCCAGATGGGAAACTCTGAAGTGGGACATCTGAATATCGGCGCCGGCCGTATTGTTTATCAGGAGCTGACCCGGATTACGAAGGAGATTCAGGATGGCGGCTTTTTTAAGAATGAAGCGCTTTTGAATGCAGTCAATGACTGTAAAGTCAATGATTCGGCCCTTCATTTATTTGGATTGCTTTCGGATGGCGGCGTTCACAGCCATAATACCCACCTCTATGGCCTGCTGGAACTGGCAAAGCGTGAAAACCTTAAAAAAGTTTATGTGCATTGTTTTTTGGACGGCAGAGATACACCGCCGGCTTCCGGAAAAGAATATGTTGAACAGTTGGAAGACAAGATGAAGGAAATCGGTGTGGGCGAAATCGCTTCGATTTCCGGACGCTATTACGCTATGGACAGAGATAACCGCTGGGAACGTGTGCAGAAGGCTTATGATGCGATCTGCAGAGGTATCGGAGAAACTTCGGAAGATGGCGTGCAGGCTGTGGCAGATTCTTACGGAAAAGACATTACAGATGAATTTATGATTCCGACAGTTATTGTTAAAGAAGGCGTTCCGAAGGGAAGGGTACGGGATAAGGATTCGGTGATTTTCTTTAATTTCCGTCCGGACAGAGCACGGGAACTGACCCGGGCATTTTGTGCCGATGATTTTGAAGGATTTGACAGAGGACCGCGTCCTCAGGTGACCTATATCTGTTTTACAGAGTATGATGTGACGATTCCGAATAAACAGGTGGCTTTTCATAAAGTTTCGATTGACCGGACCTTTGGCGAATATCTGGCAGAACATCATATGACTCAGGCGCGCATTGCAGAGACGGAAAAATATGCCCATGTGACATTTTTCTTCAACGGCGGCGTGGAGGCACCGAATCCGGGGGAAGACCGTATTCTGGTGAATTCACCGAAAGTGGCTACCTATGACTTAAAGCCGGAAATGAGCGCTTATGAAGTGTGCGACCGTCTTGTTGAAGCGATTCATTCGGATAAATACGATGTTATTATTATTAACTTTGCCAATCCGGACATGGTTGGTCATACCGGTGTGGAAAGCGCAGCCATTAAAGCGGTGGAAGCGGTGGATGTTTGTGTCGGCCGTGCTGTGGAAGCTCTGAAGGCAGTGGATGGGGTTATGTTTATCTGTGCAGATCACGGAAACTGCGAGCAGTTAATCGATGAGATTACCGGAGAACCTTTTACAGCCCATACAGTGAATCCGGTACCGTTTATTCTTGTGAATGCTGATCCGTCTTTTAAACTCCGTGAGGGCGGCTGCCTTGCGGATATTGTTCCGACGCTGATTGATTTGATGGAAATGGATCCGCCGATGGAAATGACAGGGAAATCTTTACTCATTAAGTAATTTATTGAGGAATTTCTATTTACTATTGTTTCAGAATATGATAGAATACTCTGAGTAGTTTAGGAGGTGCGGAATATGCTGAGAACAATTGCAACGGTCATTTTTATTGTGATCTGCATTGCATTAGTGATATTGGTCATGTTACAGGAAAGTAAGAATACCGGGTTAACAGGTACCGTCAGTGGTATGGCAGATACTTACTGGGGAAAAAATAAAGGACGTTCTATGGAAGGAAAGCTCGTGAGATGGACAACCATTCTGGGCGTGATTTTCTTCATTTTAACGATTGTGTTGAACATGAATTGGTAGAATAGAATTGGAATTTACGGATAACACTCTTTCTAAAAGGGTGTTATCTTTTTTGTTCTTGTACAGAAAATATCTGTACGGAACAGCGCTCTGTCCAGAAAGAAAGGAGGCGTTGGATAATGCATAAAGAAATTTATGAAGCAAGAAAATCGATTGTGCTTGAATTTATAAAGGATAAGAATTATCGTCCGATGAAGCTTAAGGAGATATGTACCATTCTTGGGGTGCCGAGACGGGAACGGGAGGAACTGAAGCAGGTACTGGATCAGCTGATTTCCGAAAGAGAGGTGACAATGGACGACAAAGGCAGGTACAAAACAGCCGACGGTGATGTCCTGACCGGCATCTTTATTGGAAATACAAAAGGATTTGGTTTTGTCCATGTTGAGGGTATTGCGGATGATTTTTATATTGCCGGAGAAAATACAAAAAATGCGCTTCATGGCGATGAAGTGGAAATTCAGAAAATTGCCGAAGAAAAGGGCGGACGACGCAGTGAAGCCGTCATCGTCAATATTCTGAAGCGAGCCAATGAGATGGTCATCGGTGTTTTTGAAAAAAGCAAAAATTACGGGTTTGTTGTGCCGGACAATCCGAAAATTGCCCGGGATATATTTATCGATAAACAAAACACTCTGGGAGCTGTGAACGGGCACAAGGTGGTTGTTCAGGTGACGGATTTTGGAAATTCAAGAAAAAATCCGGAGGGAAAGGTTGTTGAAATTCTGGGGCATGTGAATGATCCGGGAGTGGATATTTTGTCAGTCGTACGGGCCTATCATCTGCCGGAGCAGTTTCCTGAGGAGGTCATGGATCAGGCGGCAAAAATTCCGGACAGGGTACTTCCGGAAGAATATACCGGACGAAAGGATATTCGGGACTGGCAGACGGTAACGATTGACGGGGAAGAGGCAAAGGATCTGGATGATGCGGTGACGATTTGCAAAACAAAGGATGGCCATTATATTCTCGGCGTACACATTGCCGATGTGACCCATTATGTTAAAGAGGGAACACCTCTGGATAAGGAGGCTCTGCGCCGGGGAACCAGCGTTTATCTGACAGACCGGGTGATTCCGATGCTTCCCCATAAGCTTTCCAACGGAATTTGTTCTTTAAATGCAGGTACGGACCGTCTGGCTCTGAGCTGTATGATGGAACTGGACGAACAGGGGACGGTGGTCAGTCATGAGATCGCAAAAACAGTGATTCATGTTGACCGGCGGATGAGCTATACGGCAGTGAAACAGATACTGGAAGACAGAAATCCGGAAGTGATGGAAGAATATAAGGAACTTGTCCCGATGTTTGAAAGGATGGCGGAGGCAGCGGAGCTGCTTCGGCAGAAACGACGGAGCCGTGGCGGTATTGACTTTGATTTTCCGGAGTCAAAAATCATTTTGGATAAGCGTGGGCGGGCTGTTGAAGTGAAGCCCTACGAACGGAATTCGGCCACAAAGATTATTGAAGATTTTATGCTGGCAGCCAATGAAACGATTGCAGAAGACTTTTTCTGGCAGGATAAGCCCTTTTTGTACCGTACCCATGAAACGCCGGATGGAGACAGAATTCAGAAATTGACCCTGTTTTTAAAAAATTTTGGTTATTATCTGAAACTGAAATCCGGCGAAGTGCATCCAAAAGAGTTTCAGAAGCTTCTCGGAAAGATTGAGGGAACACCGGAAGAGGCGATGATCAGCCGTCTGGTGCTTCGGGCAATGATGCGGGCAAAATATACCACGGAAAATACGGGACATTTTGGTCTGGCTGTTAAATATTATACTCATTTCACGTCACCGATCCGCCGTTATCCGGATTTGCAGATTCACCGTATTATCAAGGAACAGCTGGATGGACGGCTGAATGAAGGACGGGAAGAACATTACCGGAAAATACTCCCTGCCGTGGCATCGGAGACAAGTCAGGCGGAGCGCCGGGCGGACGAAGCGGAACGGGAAGTGGACAAGATGAAGAAGGTGGAATATATGTCTGCCCATCTCGGAGAAATCCATGAAGGCGTTATTTCCGGGATTACAAACTGGGGGATGTATGTGGAGCTTCCGAATACCTGTGAAGGCATGATTCGTCTTCAGAATATGAATGATTATTATGTGTTTGATGAAAGTAAATATGAACTTCGCGGGGAAATGGACAAACAGACATTCCGTCTTGGACAGAAAGTGAAAATTTATATTGCTGATGCGGATAAGGTTAGCCGAACGGTTGATTTTTACCTGGCAGATGATGTAGAATATTTTCATCCCTTATGATTTAAGCCTCCGGTCACCGGGGGATCACAGATAAAAGGTGTGTTCCTGCACAAAGGGGGTGCCGGACACGGAAAAGAGGTGTTTTATGGGCGGTTCAGGAATAAAACTGATTGCAAATA
>DBGCEW010000062.1:0-7633 GCA_048357495.1 Frisingicoccus sp. | reverse complement strand
CTGCAGACCTCTCGTTTTCAGATACCCCATCTGAATAGCATCCAAATCCATGCCGAGAGCCTCATACTCTTCTTTAACAAACAAATTGGCCTTCTGCTGGATAATCGAATCGCTCATATCTCCGAATGAAGCCTCTGCTTCATTCCGTTTGGCAATCAGTTCTTCTTTATGGATCATGCCGCCATCCAGCGCCTGTTTGAGCTGGCTGATATCCGCCTGACCGGATTCTTCCAGAGACGAGAGAATAAGCATAGGCATTCCGAAAGCCTTATCCATCCCGTCCAGAATTTCATCCTCCCGGGTATTCAGCTCATAGATGCCTTCTGCATTTTCTGTATAATAAGGCGCAACCTTCTGTATTTCTTCCTCCGTCATAAATAATGTCAGACTTTCATAGGTTTCTTTACGTATCTTTTCCGGGGTCACCCGTTCAATACCACCCTGCTGAATTCCCACATCGACAATATTGGATGTGTATTCCGGCAGAGATAATTCACATCCTGCCTGAACAACCAAAAGCAGGATAATCGTCAATACCATTGCTTTTGAATTTTTCAGATATCTGAAAATTTTTAACATGTTGGGTCTCCTTTCTTTGTCTTTTTCAGTTCATCTTCCATAATATCAAGCATCTGATGAAATAAATTCAACATCTGCTGTACATTCTCCGGTTTCATCCGATAAATCACCCGGTCCATAAAATCCTCTGCGGTTTTCCGGCACTCATTTCTCTTTTTTATGCCGGTTTCCGTAATAAATACACAGGTATTCCGCCGGTCTTTTGTATCGACATAACGGCCAATATAATCTCTCGCCTCCATAGCCTTCAGCATCCGGCTCACGGCCGGTGAAGACACCTCCAATATCGATGCCATCTTAGAGACATAAATACCTTTTCCCCGATTCCCGCAACCCGGATGACAGGATAAAATCTCAAGAGCTTTAAATTCTCCCATGGAAATATCTTCAAAAATATCGCCGGGATAAAACCGCCGTAAACGGAACATCGTCCGGAACATCTGCTCCTGCAACTCCTGATTCTTCATCTTTTCACCTCTTTTTCATTACATGGTTATTAATTAACTATGTTAATAATTAACGTTATTCATTTATTTTACTCAAATTTTTCCGCCTGTCAAGGGTTAAAAAAGTCCCGTCTTTCGAATACACTCTCAAGACGGGACTTTGTTAATATTTTTATGAATCCGCAGCTTCTGGCCTTTTCCCCGAAAATAATATTCCCAACAGCATTCCTGCTGCTGCCGCCCAGAGCCAGCCGAGTCCGATGCTGTGAAGGGGAATCCGCGCCAAAAGACGGCTCAGGGAATCTGCCCGGATGCCGGACTGTTCCAGGGCATAAATGGCGCTGCTTATCCCTGTCAGACCAGTCACCCACGGATATACCGCCGGATATCTGCGGATCCACCGATGGATAAATGCCAGAATAATCAGCATAATGGCCATCGGATAAATCATATTTAACAGGGGAATGGATACTTTTAAAATCGCCGTCAGCCCCGCATTGGCTATAAGCGTACTGAAACCGGCAAAAATAATGACCCACTTCCGGTAACTGATTTTCGGCCAGGACCTATGAAAATATTCGCTGCAGCTGCTTAAAAGACCCGTGCAGGTATTCAGACAAGCAATAAAGAAAATCGCTCCGAGAATAATCCTGCCGCCGCTGCCGTAAAGATAGCCCATCATCCGGCTCAGTGTCCGGGCGCCGTTTTCTCCAACGCCAAACCGTGCTCCCGCCACAGCGCCGACCTGGGTCAGCGCGCTGTATACCACCAGCAGAAGAAGTCCTGTAATCACACCGGAAAAAATCGTCTCTTTAATGATGGTCCTTTCCTTTTTGACACCCTTTGTCCGTATATTCATCGAAATAATAATTCCGAAATTCAGGGCCGCAATGGTATCCATCGTCTGATAGCCATATAAAAATCCTTCAACCGCCGGATGCTTCGTATAGTTTCCAACCGCTTCCCCGTAACCGCTTCCTCCCTGTACCTGACAGCCGATAAAAACAACACCGATAAGGATCAGCAAAAGAGGCCCCAGAATTTTTCCAAGGCGGTCTGTCAGTTTATCCGGCTTCAACGCCAGCAGCGTGGCGATGGCAAAAAATCCAATCGAATAGATTGCCAGAAACCCACGGGAATCCGCCCCCGTTCCCAGAAACGGGGCCACCGCCATTTCATAGGATGTCCCCGCCGTTCTCGGAATCGCCAGAAGGGGACCGATAGACAGATATAACAGCATGGTAAATACCGGCGCAAAGACCGGGTGGACTTTTCCGGCCAGATGTTCCAGCCCATCGGAAATGGCCACGGCCGCAACTCCGAGGACCGGAAGACCAATGGCGCTCAGACCAAATCCCATAAAGGCCAGCCACACATGCTGCCCTGCCTGTGCCCCCAAATGAGGTGGAAATATCAGATTTCCGGCACCGAAAAACATTGAAAACAATGTCAGTCCGATAAAAATTCTATTTTTAAAGGTTACTTTTTCCACGGTTTGATTTTCACTTCCTTTATTCCAATGGTTCTTATTATACACTGATTTTTCTTCTTGTGTCTACTGCCCCAATCTTGTATACTGAATATATATTATTGTTTCACAAGGGGGTTTTATTATGAACGCAAAAACAGTTGTATTGAATGGCGACCGTATGAATTATGACGGCCGGCTGGACTATTCCATTTTATCTTCGGAGGTAAAGGTCTATGGGGAGACTGTTCCGGAGCAGATTCTTGAGCGCATCCAGGGATTTGATATTGTTGTAACCAAAGAAATGCCCGTTTCCGCCGATATTATCCGCCAGTTTCCGGATTCTGTCAAATTAATCTGTGAAGCAGGCACCGGCTATAACAATCTGGATTTAAATGCCGCCCGGGAAAAAGGCATTACGGTCTGCAATATTCCGTCCTATAGCACGGAGCGTGTTGCCCACACCGCCATTATGATGATCATGAATCTCAGTTCCTCTATGCGTCAGCAGATTGCCATGCTGACACGGAACGATCATACGAACTTCACAAAATGTATGCAGGTCGATCATGTGGAAATCAATGATAAAACACTGGGCATTATCGGCGCCGGACATATCGGCCGTGAAGTCATCAAGGTCGCTCAGGCCCTCGGCATGAAGATTCTCGCTTACAATTATCCGCCGCTGGAAGATGAACCGGGCATCCACTTCACCACCCTTGAGGAAGTGCTTTCCCAGAGCGATTACATCTCCCTGCATTGCCCGCTGAATGACCAGACACACCATATTATCAATAAAGAAGCCCTATCCTTAATGAAACCGAGCGCTTTTATCGTAAATACTGCCCGGGGCGCTCTGATCGATGAGGCTGCCCTCATTGAAGCCCTTCAGGCCGGACGCATTGCAGGGGCCGGGCTGGACGTTCAGGAAACCGAACCTCCGGCAGAAGATAATCCGCTCTACACCATGGAAAATGTTATCCTGACAGCCCATATGGGATGGCGAGGTCTTGAAACCCGCCAGAGACTCGTATCTCTTCTGGCCGGAAACATTAAAAATTATCTCGAAGGACATCCGATCAATGTCGTAAGTTAATAAAAAAAGAAT
Organism: Frisingicoccus sp.; assembly: GCA_048357495.1. Lineage (GTDB taxonomy): Bacteria > Bacillota > Clostridia > Lachnospirales > Lachnospiraceae > Frisingicoccus. Next base: position 4,032 of record DBGCEW010000062.1, on the reverse strand, counting down.
GTCCCTCAAAAAACTGCCCTAAAGTTTTCTGAGGGACATTCTTTTTTCTTATATAGTCACTTTATCCCTTTCATAAATCATCCAAAAGTGCCCTATCTGTCCACATAGGGCACTTTTCCCGGATCTTTTTTATCCAGACAATGAATATATCTTTCAGTCTCCGCTGCAATAACATCGGACAGGCAAAGCAGTGCCACAAGATTCGGCAGTGCCATAAGCCCGTTGAATATATCGGACACAAGCCATATAAAATTCAGTTGAATCATCGGTGCCACAGCCGCCGTAAGAACATAGAAAAAGCGATAGGGCAGCAGTCCCCGTTTTCCCGCAAGATATTCCACACACCGTTCACCATAATAGGCCCAGCCCAAAATCGTTGAAAAGGCAAAGGTAATCATACCGATCACCAGTATTCCCGGTCCCACCACCGGTATCTGAGCAAAGGCCAGTGTGGTCAGAATACCGCCGTCACCGGCCATGGCCATGTGAATCTGTGGATCCTTCATAATACTGCTCACCAGAACAATGCCTGTAATGCCACAGACCACCACCGTATCCCAGAACGTTCCCGTAGAGGATACCAGCGCCTGCCGAACCGGATTTCTGGTCTGGGCCGCCGCTGCGGCAATGGGCGCAGAGCCCATTCCGGACTCATTCGAAAAAAGTCCCCGGGCGATTCCATAGCGCATGGCCAGGGTGAGACCGCCGCCAATCAGGCCCCCTTCTGCTGCCCCCGGCGAAAATGCCATATCAATGATCATCCCCAGCGCCGGAAAAATATACTCATAATTCATTGCCAAGATCACCGCACAGCCAAGGATATAAAAAATACTCATAAAGGGAACCAGCGCCTGGCAGACCCGGGCAATATGTTTAATCCCGCCGAAAATAACCAATGCGGAGGCACCGGCAACGAAAATCCCGATAACCCGTGGCGAAATATTCAGACTCTCTGTACAGACGGCACCAATCGCATTGACCTGTACCGCACAGCCGATGCCAAAAGATGCCAGTGTTCCAAATATAGCAAAGGCTATCGCCAGCCAGGGCATATGCAATTCCCTGTCCAGCACATACATGGCTCCCCCCTGCATTCGCCCGTCCTTCGTTTTTACCCGGTATTTCACGGCGATAAGAGATTCGGCATATTTCGTCGCAATCCCAAACACCCCGGTGATCCAGCACCAGAAAACTGCTCCCGGACCTCCGAGGGCAATCGCTGTTCCTACCCCAATAATATTTCCTGTTCCAAACGTAGAGGCCAGTGCCGTCGTCAGAGCCCCGAAAGGGCTGACTTCCCCCTCACCGCCTTCCTCTTTTTCCAGAGACAGCCGGATTCCCCGAAAAACAAAACGCTGAATGACCTTTGTCCGCACTGTAAGAAACAGATGGGTTCCCAGAAGCAGCAAAATCATCGGCCACCCCCACAAAAAATCATTCAGCCTATTCATACTATTTTCTATAAATGCCATTCAAGCCTCCGGCATCAAACTTTATTTATACATATGTGCTATATGATAGCTTCATCCCTGTTTTCCTTTAACTTTTTCAAAACCCCCAGAGTCAGCGGAAGGGCCACAAAAAATGTCAGAATGTCACTTACCATCTGACACATTTCCACACCCCGAAGTCCGAAAACAGAGGGAAGTATCCCAATCAAAGGCAGAAAAAACAGTCCCTGGCGGGCTGCAGCCACAATGGAGGCCCGCGTTGCCATACCAATAGACTGAAGCATCATATTGCTCATAACAATCCAGCTATTCAGAGTAAAGCTGATGCAGGTGAACCTCAGCGCTGCAATGCCGACAGACGCCACCTCTATGTCCCCTTTACGAAAAAGACCAATAAGTTCCGGTGCTCCGATATATCCTGCAACCGATACAATAAGCAGAAAAACTGCGGCATATTTTACACAGAAATAAAAGGCCTCACGGACACGGTGATACAGCTTCGCCCCATAATTAAATCCGCAGACCGGCTGAAATCCCTGACCAAAACCAATCAATGCCGAATTGGCAAACATGGCAATCCGGGAAACAATGGACATCCCCGCAATGGCTGCATCTCCATAAACTCCGGCAGCCACATTTAAGGCAATGGTCGCTACACTGGCAAGTCCCTGACGGCACAGGGATGGAAAACCTCCCCGGAAAACTTCTTTAAAAAAATGAAAATCCGGGTGAAAATTTCTCCATTGGATCCGGATGCCCGGTCCCTTCAGGCAAATCCGAAGCAATATTATAAAACTGATGAACTGGCTGATAATTGTGGCCAATGCCGCGCCGCCAATCCCCATATCCATTCCGAAAATCAGTACCGGATCAAGAATGATATTGACCACTGCCCCGGACACAATGCCCAGCATTCCATAGAAAGCATTTCCCTGAAAACGCAGCTGATTGTTCAGCACCAGAGATGCGGTCATATATGGCGCACCGATTAAAATATAGCGGAGATAGTCCATCGCATAGGGCAAAATCGTCTCTGTAGAACCGAGCAGCCGTGCCAGCGGTTCTGTAAAAATCAGACCTCCGGCCATCAATGCAAAGCCGGCAATAAGGGCTGAAAAGAATCCATAGGATGCCATCAGAGAGGCCTCTTCCATGTTCTGTTCACCGAGCTTTCGCGAAATATAATTGCCCGAGCCATGGCCAAAAAAGAAGCCAATGGCCTGAATCACTGCCATCAGCGAAAAGACAATCCCCACGGCCGCCGTTGCTGAAGTATTAATCCTCCCCACAAAAAAAGTGTCAACCATATTGTAAAAGGAGGTAATCAGCATACTGATAATTGTCGGCACAGCCAGCGAAGTGACCAGACGCGGTATCGGTTCCGTAGTCATATAAATAAACTTTTCCTTTGCATCCACAAAAATCCCTCCGAATATTTAACATCAGACTTCTCTCAGACGAATCCTCTGACATATATCATTTTTATCCATAGAAAATAAAGCATCCTGAAACATCACCTGAAAGCTGCCCGTTCCCTGACAGTTCTCTGCCCCCAGCTCTCCGCTGATTCCAAGAACAACGCAGGCAGCCGCAGCGGCCAGCAGGGGTTCTCCTGCAGACAAGTAGGTGCCTGTCAATACATTCAGCATACATCCGGTACCTGTAATCCGCCCCATCATCTCAGAACCATTGTCCACTAAAAAAGCTCTCTCTCCATCGGTCACCAAATCGGTTTTTCCCGAAGCAAGAACAACCGCTCCATATTTCTGCGCCACACGCCTGGCCAGACGGACAGCCTCCGCCTGATTCTTTTCTGAAAGCATATCTTTGGGATTCGCGTCCACGCCGCTGACACAGCCTTCTTCCCCTGCCAGTGCCTTTAATTCAGACATATTTCCCTTGAGAATCAAAGGGCTTCCCGGAACTTTCTGCTCCAGAAATTTCATTAATAGAGTTCTTCGAAATTCACTGCACCCAATGCCTACCATATCCAAAATGACAGGAATTCCTTCTGCCATTGCCGTTTTTTCCGCAATCAGTATGGAATCTCTCCGGGCATCGGTAATATTCCCGAGATTTAAAGCCAAGGCTCCGGCTGTCGCCGTAATCTCCGCTACCTCTGCCGGGTGTTCTGCCATCATCGGACGTCCTCCGGCAGCCAGAACCACATTGGCACAATCATGAATCGATATGGGATTAGTAATGCAGTGAATCAGCGGCGCCTCCTCTTTAACCTTTGAGCGCATCGCTTCAATAGCCCCGATCATCCCATCTCTGTTGTTTTTTTCAGCAGGCAGGCAGATGTTTCCACCTGCCTGCCTTTTTCTATCGTTAAGCATCCCGACGCTCCTGTTCTTTTTTTGACTGAGTCACATAATAGACAACCGCAATCGCCTCAACTAAAACCAAAGCAACTGCCGGAAATACCTGTGTCATGACCCCGGTCATCCGGAAAATATTTTTTGCCACAACAAAAACTGCCAGATACACAATAATTCCCAGAAATCCGATGCCCACTGCGTCCATCCTCAGGTCAGACGGTTTTTCCTGTACCGCCGAACCGAGAAGCGCCTGCATCTTC
>DBGCEW010000061.1:0-3076 GCA_048357495.1 Frisingicoccus sp. | reverse complement strand
GCACTGTGCATCTTCTTTGTCAGCTTGGCAATCAGCGCTTTCAGTTCCTTTCCGCTCATCGACTCAATATCTTTTTCAAATTCTTCCTTCGGTACATCCGCCGCCTTCGAAATACTGATCAAATCCCGAACGGCTTTTTTAATGGTCTGAGGCGTAATTCCATGTTCTTCATTATAAGCCTGCTGAATCGCCCGGCGCCTGTTGGTCTCACTGATGGCCCGATTCATAGAATCCGTCATCGTATCTGCATACATGATAACATGGCCTTCGGAATTTCTGGCAGCACGGCCAATGGTCTGAATCAACGAAGTCTCTGAACGTAAAAAGCCCTCCTTATCCGCATCCAGTATGGCCACCAGAGTAATCTCCGGAATATCCAATCCCTCCCGCAAGAGATTAATGCCCACAAGCACATCAAATACATTTAACCGCAGATCCCTGACAATTTCGGAACGCTCCAGCGTATCAATATCCGAATGCAGATATTTGACCCGGATTCCGGCTTCCCGCATATAATCCGTTAAATCCTCCGCCATGCGTTTTGTCAATGTCGTAATCAACACCTTGTGCCCCTGTTTTGTCTCCCGGTTCACTTCACTGATCAAATCATCAATCTGACCCTTTACCGGACGCACCGATATTTCCGGATCCAGCAATCCGGTCGGCCGGATAATCTGTTCCGTACGAAGCAATTCATGCTCCGATTCATAAACGTTCGGTGTGGCAGATACAAAAAGCATCTGGTCAATCTTGCTCTCAAACTCCTGAAAATTCAACGGACGGTTATCCTTCGCTGACGGCAGCCGGAAGCCATAATCCACCAGCGTGGATTTTCTGGACTGGTCACCTGCATACATTCCCCGTACCTGAGGAATCGTCATATGAGACTCGTCCACAATAATAAGAAAATCCTCCGGAAAATAATCAATGAGGGTGTGTGGTGTCGCTCCCGGTTCCAGCCCCGCCAGATGCCTGGAATAATTTTCAATTCCCGAACAAAATCCTGTTTCCCGCATCATTTCAATATCAAAATTTGTCCGCTCCGAAATGCGTTGAGCCTCCAAAAGCTTGTCTTCACTTTTAAAATACCGAACCCGCTCCTCCAGCTCTTCTTCTATATTAATAATCGCCGCATCCATCTTTTCCTTTGAAACCACATAATGAGATGCCGGAAATATGGCCGTATGTTCAAGCCGCATCCGAATCTCTCCCGTCAAAGGATCAAAGGATGTAATCCGATCCACTTCATCTCCAAAAAATTCCACACGAATGGCCTCATCCGCAGATGCTGCCGGAAATATCTCAATAACATCGCCATGTACCCGGAAGGTTCCCCGTTTAAAATCCATGTCGTTCCGCTCATACTGTAAATCAATCAGTTTCCTCACCACTTCATCCCGTTCCCGTTCCATTCCGGGTCGCAGAGAAATCACCATCTCCTTATAATCAATCGGACTTCCCAACCCATAAATACAGGATACGGAGGAAATAATAATCACATCCTCCCTTTCCGATAAGGCCGCTGTCGCCGAATGGCGCAGTTTATCAATCTCATCATTAATCGCTGAATCCTTGGCAATATACGTATCTGTCTGGGGCACATAAGCCTCCGGCTGATAATAATCGTAGTAGGATACAAAATACTCCACCGCGTTCTCCGGGAAGAACTCCTTAAACTCGCCGTAGAGCTGGGCTGCCAGGGTTTTATTATGGGCCAGAACCAGGGTTGGTTTATTCAGCGCCTGAATAACATTGGCCATGGTAAAGGTTTTACCCGAGCCGGTAACACCCAGTAATGTTTGAAATTGGTTTCCTTCCTTGAAGCCCTGCACCAGCTGATCAATGGCCTGTGGCTGGTCGCCTGTCGGCTGATATGGGGCTTTTAAAACAAATTTATTCATGGTCAAAACCTCCTTTGTGACTTTTGATACGTTCACAGTCAGCCATCCCCCTGCTCTGCGATTCGTAATGAAATCCTCAAAATTTTTGTCTTCTAACAATGTTTGTAATTCTTCTTTACTAGGAAGTACTGTTTCGTATTTACTCGCAAATATTTGATTATTATCCTTAGGTAATGTCATTTTGATATTGTCAATATTGGTTTACACTTTTTTCTCAAGGATATTCGACCTATGCTGCCTCCTGTAATGAAGCATAGTATTTCTGTCGCTTAACCATAGGAGGCAAGCCACCATTAGCAGAACAGATTCTCCTGTTATTCCAATAACTGATGAAATATCTCCAGATGAGGGTTTTGAACTGTTCTACTGTCATTGAGGTGGTATCGTAACGTCCATAAAGTAATTCTTCTTTGAATCTTGCCCACATGCTTTCACATCTGGCATTATCATGACATCTGCCACCGGCACTGTTCATGCTTTGAAGAATGCCATACTTACTGATTGCTTTGCGGTATAATTCACTTGTATACTGTGTCCCTCTGTCTCTATGAAGGATTGCACCGCGAAGCGCTGGATATGCTTTAACAGCATTATCAAGTGTCTGCTCACACAGGGTTGCTTTCATGTTTGTATCCATAGCCAATCCTAATACTGTCAGATCATAACAATCAAAGATAGCAGAAACATAAAGTTTTCCGTCAGAAGCCTTGATTTCGGTCATATCGGTTACACATTTTTCAAGCGGTTTTTCTGCTGTAAAGTCGCGTTTTATTAAATCATCTGATTTGCGAGCTTCTTTATCAGCTTTGGTTATACCGTTAGGCTTACGCTTCGGCCTGTGATTAAGGCCAATTTCTTCCATGACGCGATAAACAGTTCTTTCGCCAGGGATATGTACACCCTCAGGCTGTTTGAACTGCAATGCCTGATACATGCTGAGCCGACCTTCTTTAAATGCCTTGATCCAGCAATAAATAGTTCCGTCAGGAACACCTAATTCTTTCGCTGCTTTATGCCCGCCAATTTCCTTGGCGAGTTTTACAGTCTGTGCTTTAAATTCTTTGTCGTAAGATTTTTGATTTTGTGCCATATGTTGTTTTCTCCTGTTCTCGTATTGATTATGATTATATCAAAATCCTTGAGAATATGCTGTCAACTTTTATGATACAACATCA
>DBGCEW010000060.1:0-17688 GCA_048357495.1 Frisingicoccus sp. | reverse complement strand
AAGGGGATTGCGAAGAATGAGCTGCCCCATATCTTTGAACGGTGTTACCGGACGGATGCTTCAAGAAATTCATCGAAGGGCGGCAGCGGTCTGGGACTGTCCATAGCAAAAAAAATTATTGAAGAACATGGCGGCAAGATTTGGGCAGTCAGCGTAGAGGGTCAGGGGACAACGATGTGTTTTGTTTTGAGAAAGTATAAGGAGTGCGTGACATATGAATAAAATACTGATTGTGGAAGATGAAGAAAGCATTGCAGAGCTGGAAAAGGATTATCTGGAGCTGAGCGGTTTTGAAGTTGATATGGAACACAGCGGAGACACCGGTCTTGAGAAAGCCCTGAAGAATGATTATAATCTGATTATTCTGGATTTGATGCTGCCGGTTATCGATGGATTTGAAATCTGCCGGAGGATCAGGGAAGAGAAAAATATTCCGATCCTTATGGTTTCAGCAAAAAAAGAAGATATTGATAAAATCCGGGGACTGGGGATGGGAGCAGATGATTATATTACGAAACCCTTCAGTCCGAGCGAGCTGGTAGCCCGGGTAAAAGCCCATCTGGGACGGTATGAGCGTCTGATCGGAAGCGCTGCAAAGTCCAACGAGATTATTGAAATCCGTGGCTTGAAAATTGATAAAACAGCCCGGCGGGTTTATGTGAACGGGGAAGAAAAGGCCTTTACGACCAAGGAATTTGATCTTCTTACATTTTTGGCAGAAAATCCAAATCATGTTTTTAAGAAAGAAGAACTGTTTAATAAAATATGGGATATGGAATCTTTGGGGGATATTGCGACGGTCACTGTCCATATTAAAAAGATCCGTGAAAAGATTGAATTTAATACCTCTAAGCCTCAGTACATTGAAACCATCTGGGGTGTGGGATACCGCTTTAAAGTATAAAACATTAAAAAGTCAGCAGGATTTTGAACTGCTGACTTTTTGGTTACAGGGACTGGCTGGAAAATAATATGGGAAAAGATTTCTTTGGTCATCTCCGGTTGCCGAGCTGCCAGAAAGCAACGGCGCTTGCGGCGGCCACATTTAATGAGTCCACACCATTGGACATCGGGATGCGTATGGTGTAATCACAATCGGCAATGGTTTCGGATGCCAGGCCATCTCCTTCAGTGCCGAGAACGATTGCCAGTTTTTCCTCGGACATTAACCGGGGATGGTCAATGCCTATGGAATTATCGCTTAAGGCCATGGCAGCGGTTTTGAATCCAAGCCCGTGAAGAAAATGAATCGCAGGCTGTGGCCAGGCCGTTTCTTTGTCAAGAAATGTCCATGGAATGAGAAAGACATTTCCCATGCTGACACGGATGGCACGGCGGTACAGGGGATCGCTGCATCCGGCAGTTAATAAGACAGCGTCGATATTGAGGGCAGCGGCAGAACGAAAAATTGCGCCGATATTTGTGGGATTCATAACATTTTCAAGAATGGCAATACGATGGGCGTTGCGGCATACATATCTGAGGGAGGGAAGCTTTGGCCGGCGCATGGCACAGAGCATCCCCCGGGTTAACTTGAATCCGGTAAGCTGTGTCAGTATATCGAATTCGGCTGTATAGACCGGAATATCTTTACAGCGTTCAATAAGCGGCTTTCCCTGGCCGCTGATATGCTTGGTTTCCATTAAAAAGGAGATGGGAAGACATCCGGCATCCAGAGCGCGTTCAATGACCTTGGGACTTTCGGCAATAAAAATTCCCTTTTCCGGTTCATGGCGGTTCAGAAGCTGGCCTTCCGTGAGACGGGCGTAAATATCAAGTTCCGGGGCTGAGAAATCGGTAATCTTTTGAATCTGGTGTATTTTCTGAGAAAATGTGATTTCCATAATAAGAGGCTCCTCATTTATTTTTTGCTCTATTATAACACAGAAGTTTCTTTTGGAATAAGGTGGTTTGAACTTTTTTGCTGGATATGGTAGTATAATACTCGATATCGAATTTTATTTGAGGTTGTTCGGGAGATAGAGAAGAAAACAGATATGACAGATGTGAAAATTTTATATGAAGATGCCCAATGTATTGTTTGTGTGAAGCCGGCGGGAATGGCATCTCAGGCGGAACGGTCTTCCGCAATGGATTTAGTGAGCTGGCTGAAAAATTATATTCAGGGCAGACAAACTGCAATGAAGGGTCGGCCACATTATATCGGTGTCGTGCATCGGCTGGATAAGCCGGTGGGCGGGGTTATGGTTTACGCGAAAACCCAAAAGGCCGCGGCGGATTTAAGCCGGCAGTTTTCTGAACACAGGACGGAAAAAACCTATTTGGCGGTGCTGACGGGGAAACTCCCGGAGACATCCGGAGTTTTGGAGAACTGTTTAGAACGAGACGGCCGGACAAATACATCATCGGTAGTGGCTTCCGGCGGAAAAACAGCCCGGCTTGAATATCGGGTTCTGGAGGAAAAGGCGGGGCGTTCTCTGGTTGAAGTGAAGCTTTATACGGGGCGTCATCATCAGATCCGGGTGCAGATGGCCCATGCAGGAGCAGGAATTTACGGAGATATGAAATATAACCGGGAGGCCACGGAAAAATGGAACCGGGAAAACAGGATTTCTCCGGGAGCCCGGGGGCTGGGACTTTTTTCCTGTGGTTTGTCGGTGATTCATCCGGTGACGGGAAAGAAAATGAAATTTAAAGTTCTGCCGGAGAAGGGACCGGCGGCTATTGACGAATGGCCCGGTTTATCTTACTATATGAATGATGAAAATGAACCTGAGAACTGATTCGGGGTTCCAATAAAGATAGAAACTAAAAGGAGATTTGATTATGGCTAAGGAAAAGAAGTTGGTTGAAGCGATTACTTCTATGGAAGAAGATTTCGCACAATGGTATACGGATGTTGTAAAAAAAGCGGAACTGGTCGATTACGCAAGTGTTAAAGGCTGTATGGTCATTAAACCTGCGGGCTATGCTATCTGGGAAAATATCCAGAAAGAACTGGACCGGCGTTTTAAAGAAACCGGTGTGGAAAATGTTTATATGCCATTGTTTATTCCGGAAAGTCTTTTGGAGAAAGAAAAGGATCATGTGGAAGGCTTTGCACCGGAAGTGGCGTGGGTTACCCATGGTGGTCTGGAACCTCTTCAGGAACGTCTGTGCGTGCGTCCGACATCGGAAACTTTATTCTGTGATTTTTATGCGCGGGATATCCAGTCCCACAGAGATTTACCAAAATTATACAATCAGTGGTGTTCGGTTGTGCGTTGGGAAAAAACAACACGTCCATTCCTGCGTTCCAGAGAGTTCCTGTGGCAGGAAGGCCATACGGCCCATGCGACTGCTGAGGAAGCCGCAGCAAGAACAGAACAGATGTTAAACCTCTATGCGGATTTTTGTGAAGAAGTTCTGGCGATGCCGGTAATCCGTGGACGGAAAACAGATAAAGAAAAGTTTGCCGGCGCAGAAGCAACTTATACAATTGAAGCGTTAATGCATGATGGCAAAGCCCTTCAGTCCGGCACAAGCCATAACTTTGGGGATGGCTTTGCAAAGGCCTTTGGCATTCAGTATGCAAATAAGGATAATAAACTGGAATATGTGCATCAGACATCATGGGGAATGACGACCCGGTTGATCGGGGCGATCATCATGGTTCACGGAGATGATTCAGGACTCGTACTGCCTCCGAGAATTGCTCCGACACAGGTGATGATCATACCGATCCAGCAGAAGAAACCGGGGGTTCTTGAAACATCCTTTGAAATTAAAAATATGCTCAGCAATTTCCGGGTGAAGGTCGATGATTCGGATAAGAGTCCGGGATGGAAATTCTCCGAGGCCGAAATGCGGGGAATTCCGGTGCGTATTGAAATCGGACCAAAGGATATTGAAGCGGGACAGGCGGTTATTGTGCGTCGTGATACCCGTGAAAAACAGATTGTTGCACTGACGGAGCTGGCCGAAAAGGTTGGCGAAACCCTCGACACAATGCAGAAAGAAATGTTTGAACGGGCCAGAGTACACAGAGAAGCCCATACTTATACAGCAACAGAATATCCGGAATTTAAGGAAACGGTTGAAAACAAACCTGGATTCATTAAGGCAATGTGGTGCGGTGATGAGGCCTGTGAAAATCAGATTAAAGAAGAAACGGGCGCAACATCCCGGTGTATGCCTTTTGTTCAGGAGCATGTATCCGATAAATGCGTTTGCTGCGGAAAACCGGCAAAGGCAATGGTATATTGGGGGAAAGCATACTAAAAAAAGTTTTTTATCCCCTGTTAACCGAAAGGAATCAATAATAAGACAGGACTGATTTATGTGAAAAAATCCTATGAAAAAGTTGTAGACTACGTCCAGAAACAGATTCTGGACGGTGTCTGCCGGACAGGGGATAAATTGCCTTCCGAGCGGGAAATGGCACAGCATCTGAATGTGAGCCGGACTTCCGTGAGAGAAGGTTTGCGGATATTAGAACAGATGGGAGCCCTTTATTGCCAGCAGGGTTCAGGAAATTACATTACAGGAAATTTTGAAAATACGCTGATACGGGTGATGACATTGATGTTTGCGGTAGAGGGCACAACCTATCGGGAGATCAGTGAATTCCGTTATGCTTTGGAATCCCAGGCGCTGTCTTTGGCGATTCACCATGCAACGGAGGAACAGATTGAAGAAATGGAGTACCATATGAGTATACTGGAGACATCCATGGAAGAAAATATCCGTTCCAGACACGATAAAAGAATCCATTATCTGGTCGCTGAAGCGTCACATAATAATTATCTTATTGTTAATTTTTTGGCATTAACACAGGTTATGGATCAATACGTCAAAGATATGCGTGTCCGCATTTTGAGTGATGATAAAAACCGTGAAGGGCTCATGCAGACCCATAAAGACCTGATTAAAGCCGTACGGAATAAGGATATTCGTCTTGGTCATGAAGCTCTGGACAGACACTTTATTTATATTTATCAATATCTTGACAGTTGATTGAATATTTTGAAAAGAGATAGTTTGCATGCTAATTATCGAAAATGCGAAAAATAATGCGAAAATTTTGAGCAATATGTAGCTGAAAGCATGTGTAGAAATTGACAAAAAAAAGACAAACTATTTGTGCGAAAAAACAAAAAAATATCAAAAGATAAAGAAAGAACTGTGCAATGCTTCTAAAAAACAAGGGCAAAAACCAGAGAGAAACAGTAAAAATGACTTGACAAATAGGCTGAAGTATTTTATCATTGTCCATATAAATGGTAGGACCACTTAGGCCCTTTTGTCCGTTATTCATATGGGCTATTGTGCAGCTGAATCTAAGAGGCACAGTACATAAATAAAGTAAAGGGTTATTAAGGATTATTAAGGAGGAATGTTGAAATGAGTGCATACGGTAAAGTGACTCCAGAAATCGTGGAGAAATTTAAGGAAATCGCACCAGGCCGGGTTTACGTAGGTGAAGAGATCAATGATGATTTTACACATGATGAGATGTCTATCTATGGTAAAGCGATGCCAGAAGCTGTTGTAGATGCTTTAACTACAGAAGAAGTTGCAGCAGTTGTTAAAATCTGTTATGAAAATACGATTCCAGTAACAGCAAGAGGTGCTGGTACAGGCCTTGTAGGTTCTGCAGTTCCAATTGCCGGAGGTATTGTAATTAATACAACTAAGATGAACAAAATTCTTGACTATGATTTAAACAACTTTGTTGTTCGTATTCAGCCAGGTGTTCTCTTAAATGATCTTGCAGAAGACTGTATGAGCCAGGGACTTATGTACCCACCAGATCCAGGTGAAAAATTTGCAGCTGTTGGTGGTAACGTTGCAACAAATGCCGGTGGTATGAGAGCATGTAAATATGGCGCTACAAGAGATTATGTACGTGCTATGACAGTTGTTCTTGCAACAGGTGAAATCGTTCACCTTGGAAGCAAAGTTTCCAAAACATCTTCCGGTTATTCCTTACTGAACCTTATGATCGGTTCTGAAGGTACACTGGGTATCATTACTGAATTAACATTAAAGATTATTCCTGCTCCAAAGGCAGTGATTAGTTTGGTAATTCCTTTCGAAGATCTGGATTCCTGTATCTCCACAGTACCTCTGTTCAAGAAAGCACATCTTGATCCTCAGGCACTTGAGTTCATGGAAAGAGCAATCGTTGATAAATCCGAAAAATACATCGGAAAAGCTACATTCCCTAAAGTTGTTGACGGCGTAGAAGCTCAGGCATTCTTACTGACAACATTTGACGGAAAAGATATGGATGAGCTTGAAGAAATTATGGAACAGGCTTCTGAAATCGCTCTTGAAAACGGCGCTATCGACGTTCTCGTTGCAGATACACCTGCTAAGATTAAAGATGCTTGGGCAGCAAGAAGCTCCTTCCTGGAAGCTATTAAATCCGAAACAAAATGGAAAGATGGTCTGGAATTACTCGATGAATGTGACGTTGTTGTTCCGCTTGACCAGATTGCACCATATGTTAACTTTGTATATAAAACAGGTAAAGACATGGGTCTTCAGATTGAAAGCTTTGGACATGCCGGTGATGGTAACCTTCATATCTACATCATTGGTGATGATCAGACAAGTGTTGAAGACTTCAAGAAGAAAGCAGATGATTTCTTCGATGTTATCTATCCGGAAGCAACACGTGTTGGCGGCTTAGTATCCGGTGAACATGCTATCGGTTCCGGTAAATTAAAATATCTTGAAGAAGCAGAAGGCGAAGTAAATATGCGTCTCATGCTTGATATCAAGAAAGCATTTGACCCTAAGATGATCCTGAACCCAGGAAAAGTCTGCCACAAACTGTAATTTATAAAATTAATATTTATAAATCATTTATCACTATTTTTTAAGGAGGGCTTTGGAAATGAGATTTCATTTCGACGAAGAAGAACAGGAAATTATTGATATGTTACACGACTATGCAGTGAAAGAAGTTGCACCTAGAGCTGCTGAAATCGATGAAGAAGAAAGATTCCCAATTGAAGCACGTAATGGTCTTGCTGAAATGGGCATGATGGGTATTCCATATCCAGAAGAGTACGGCGGAGCTGGACAGAGCTATATGACATATATCGCTTGCTGTGAAGAGTTAGCAAAACATTGTGCTACAACATCCGTTGTATTATCCGCACATTCTTCTCTTTGCTCCTGGCCAATCTTCCAGTATGGTACAGAAGAACAGAAACAGAAATTCCTCGTGCCATTGGCTACAGGTGAAAAATTAGGTGCTTTCGCACTTACAGAACCAGGTGCTGGTACAGATGCTTCCATGCAGAAATCCACAGCTGTTTTAGATGGTGACGAATACATCATCAACGGTTCTAAAGTATTTATCACAAATGCTACATATGCAGATGTATTTATTATCTTTGCTAAAACTGATACAGAAGCTCCTGGAACAAAAGGTATCTCCGCTTTCATCATTGAAAAAGGAACACCAGGATTCACAATCAGTGGCCATGAAAAGAAAATGGGTATCCGTGGTTCTTCTACATGTTCTCTGTTCTTTGATGACTGTAGAATTCCAAAAGAAAACCTTTTAGGACCAGCTGGTAAAGGTTTCATGATCGCTATGACTACACTTGATGGCGGACGTATCGGTATCGCAGCTCAGGCTGTTGGTGTTGCTCAGGGTGCTATCGATGCAGGTATGGCATACGTTAAAGAACGTGTTCAGTTTGGAAAACCAATCTGGAAATTCCAGAATACACAGTTCCAGTATGCTGATATGCAGGCAAGCGTAGACGCAGCTCGTCTTCTGCTTTACCGTGCAGCTCAGGCTAAACAGGATGGCGAACCATACAGCCATTTAGCAGCTATGGCTAAATTATTCGCAGCAAACACAGCTTCTGACGTTACTCGTCGTGTTGTTCAGCTTGCTGGTGGTAACGGATTCTCCCGTGACTATCCATTCGAACGTATGATGCGTGATGCTAAGATTACAGAAATCTACGAAGGAACAAGTGAAGTTCAGCGTATGGTAATCGCAGGCTGGATGGGTGCTAACAAATAATAATAATTGATAATTTTCAGGCAACTGGTGTGTGGGTTAAGGCCTGCACACCAGTTTGTGCTGTATTAGAATTAAGGAGTGAAAACCGAGATGGAAATATTAGTTTGTATTAAACAGGTGCCAGATGATTCCGTTGAAATCAAAATGAATCCTGCAACTGGCGAACCAGATCTTGCGAATGTAACACCTGTTGTTAACGCTTTTGATACATATGCTCTTGAAATGGCTACACGTCTTAAAGAAGCTGTTGGCGGAACAATCACTGTTGTTACTGTAGGACCGGATGAAGCAAAAGATGCGATCAAAACATGTCTTGCTGTTGGCGCAAGCAACGGTTTCATCGTTAAAGATGTTGTTACAGATACAATCAGCACAGCAGATGCTTTGGCAAAATCTGTTGCTAAGATTGAAGAAGCACTTGGAAATAAATTCGATATCGTATTCTGCGGTAAAGAATCTACAGACTGTGCATCTGGACAGGTTGGTGCTTTATTAGCAGCAGACCTTGAAATGCCTCTTGTTACAGAATTGATCGACATCGAAACAATCGATGGCGGAATCAAAGCAAAACAGCAGACAGAAGAAGGCTACAATGTTGTAGAAGCTCCACTGCCATGTGTTGTTACTGTTACAAAACCTGAATATGATCCTAGATACCCAACAATCAAGAGCAAAATGGCAGCAAGAAAGATTCCGATCAACGAAATCACTATTGGTGATGTAGCTGCTCCTGCTGTTACAGTTCTTACAAAAGCAGCTCCGCCTAAAAAAGCTCCTGGTGTTAAAATTAAAGAAGAATCTTTCGAAGAAACAATGGCAAAAGCTATTGAAATGATGAAAGCAGCTAAAGTTTTATAAGGTAATCTAAAGGAGGAAATGTCATGGGTTGCAAAAATGTAATGGTATATATTGAAACAGCAGAAGGCAAACCAGTTAACGCAAGTCTTGAAATGATTACTGGCGCTAAAACAATTGCTGAAAAAGTAACTGCTGTTGTTATCGGTGCAGCTGACGCTGCAGCAGAAGCTATCAACTATGGTGCTGATGAAGCAATTACTGTAGCCGGTGTAGAAGGCGACGAAAGTGTTGCAGCAGCAGTAGCAGCTGTCGTTAAAAAATATGATGCAGAAATGGTTTTTGTTGGCGCTACAGCTAACGGCAAAATCATGGGTGCAAGAATCGCAGCAGAATTAAAAGCAGGCTGTGTAACAGACGTTATCGCTATTAAAGAAGCAGATGGAAAAGTGGTACTTTCTTCTCCAATGTACAGCGGTACAGTTATCGCTGAATCTGTTATTGAAGGTACAGCAGTTGCTATCGTTCGTGGCGGTGTTTTCAAAAAAGCTGAACCGGCTGAAAAAGCTGGTAATGTTATCGCTGAAACTGTTGAAATTCCAGCAGCAAAAACAAAAGTTGTGGATACTGTTCAGGAAATTTCCGAAAGCGTTAACCTTGAAGAAGCGGATGTTATCGTTGCTGGTGGACGTGGTATGGGTAGTGTAGAAAACTTCGAACTTGTTAAAGAACTTGCTTCTTTAATGGGTGGTGTTGTAGGTGCTACAAGACCTGTTATTGATGAAGGATGGATTTCCCGTGCGCATCAGGTTGGACAGTCCGGTAAGATTGTTGCTCCGAAATTATATATTGCTGCAGGTATCTCCGGTGCTGCACAGCACGTATCCGGTATCACAGGTTCTGATTTCATCGTTGCCATCAACAAAGACGAAGATGCAACAATCTTCGAATACTCTGATGTAGGTATCGTTGGAAACGCTACAGAAGCAATTAAAGTTTTAATTGAAGAAGTTAAGAAAATTCAGGCACAGTAATAGAGGCCTGTCATCTGTCAGGATGTTATAAAATAAGGCGTTGATTCAGTTTGTGAATCAACGCCTTTTTTGAAATAAGAGGTAGAATATGAAGTTGACGCATATCAATGCTCAGGGGCGGGCGCAGATGGTCGATGTATCCGAAAAAGATGAGACCCGGCGCGTGGCGGTGGCCTTTGGGAAAATAAGTATGAAAGAAGAAACGTTAAAGCGGATATTGGACGGCGGTATTAAAAAGGGGGATGTTCTTTCGGTGGCCCAGGTGGCCGGAATTATGGCGGCAAAGCGTACCTTTGAAACGATTCCGATGTGCCATCCGCTGCTTTTGACCGGAGCGGATATTGACTTTAAACCGGTGGAAAAGGGAATAGAGATTCGTATGACCGTGAAAACAACGGGAAAAACAGGGGTTGAGATGGAAGCATTAAATGGGGTCAGTGCGGCGGCCCTGACGATTTACGACATGTGCAAGGCCATTGACAGAGAGATGGTTATTGAAAAAATTTGTCTTTTGGAAAAGGACGGCGGGCGTTCCGGGCATTTTCTTCGGGGAGAATAATTTTGCAAACCGGAAAAAAATAGTGTATAATAAGGGGCGCTTCATATAAATTTGAGTCATAAATCTATATAACAGATTTTTATTATAGAGAAAAGAGGAACACAGATGGCATTGTTGTCCGTTATTTTGCCGGCGTATAACGAAGAAAAAATGATTGATAAAGCATCTGGCCGGCTGGCCGGATTACTGAGGTCGGAGCGCATTGATTTTGAGCTTATATTTGTGGATGATGGTTCTAAAGATGATACATGGATTCGGATAAAAAGGCAGTCCGCACAGAAGGATTATGTCCGCGGCGTTAAATTTTCGAGAAATTTTGGAAAGGAAGCGGCAATTTTTGCCGGGCTGGCAGAAGCGGATGGGGATTGTGTTGTCGTCATGGACTGCGATTTACAGCATCCGCCGGAAACGGTTATAGAGATGTACCGTCTTTGGACGGAAGGCTATGAAGTTGTGGAAGGTGTTAAACGCAGCCGGGGGAAAGAAGGGATAGGCCATAAAGCCAGCGCCGGACTTTTTTATAAAATCATGAGTAAGGCCACGGGAATCGACATGTCCAGGGCGTCTGATTTTAAATTATTGGACCGGCGGGCGGTGGAAGCTCTTCTTGAAATGCCGGAACGGAATGCTTTTTTCAGAGCCCTTTCTTCCTGGATTGGCTTTCGGACAACCGCTGTTGCCTTTGATGTTCAGGAGAGGGAAGCCGGGGAGTCCAAATGGTCCACCTGGTCCCTGATAAAATATGCGGTGACGAATATTGCTGCATTTTCTTCTGTTCCCCTTCAGATGGTTACGGTGGCGGGGGCCTTTATGTTTGTATTTGCTCTGTTTATGGGAATTGAATCGTTGGTGAAGTATTTTGGCGGTCAGGCGCTGGAAGGGTTTACAACAGTTATATTGCTGCTTCTGATTATCGGAAGCCTGGTTATGATGAGCCTTGGGGCTATTGGCTATTATATATCAAAGATATATGAGGAGGTCAAAGGGCGGCCGAGATATATTGTTTCCGGAATTGCAGGCAAAAAGAAATAGAACTTTACAAATGAGGAGACTGTGCTATACTAAAATAGCAAAGATTGTCACACACATTCGGATGATGTGTGGAAACAAATGAATAAAGGTATGCTGGGGGAGCGAAAGCTGAGAGCGTCCGAAGGACGTGACCCTTTGAACTTGATGCGGGTAATACCGACGTAGGGAAGCAGATAACGATGTATGATAACAGGCTTTCCTTTTGGAAAGCTTTTTTCTTTGCAGGGAGTTTCTGAAAAGTTCAAACTGTTCCGCTGAAGATACCGACATGGAGGAGAGGAAAAATGACATTAACGGATGAATTGTATGAAAGTGTAAAGGATATTTGGAAGGGATATCATAAACATCCCTTTGTACAGGGCATTGGAGACGGAAGTCTTCCGATTGAAAAGTTTCGGTTTTATATGCTGCAGGATTATTTGTATTTGTATGAATATGCGAAGGTGTTTGCCCTCGGAGTTGTCAAAGCCAAGGAGCCGTCCATGATTCGGCGTTTTTCATGGTTTGTGGAAGATACTCTGGGAGGCGAGATGGATATTCATTCCGGTTATATGGAACGGCTCGGGATTGGAGAGGAAGAGATTGGCAGAGCGACCATGAGTCTGGCCAATGCATCTTATACAAGCTATATGCTGAATGTGGGCTTTAAAGGGGATGTTCTGGATATTCTGGTGGCCATTCTTTCCTGTGCATGGAGTTATGCGGAGATTGGCCGGGAAGTGGCAAAAGCCTATCCCGAATCCGTCGATCATCCTTTCTACGGAGAATGGGTGAAAGGGTATACGTCAAAAGAATATAATGATATGAATGACGAAATATTATATTTAGTGAACCTGCTGGGAGCGCAAATAAGCCGGGCTCGTGTAGAAGAATTAAAGGAAGTTTTTGTGAACTGCAGCCGTTATGAGGCGATGTTCTGGGATATGGCATGGAATATGGAGATGTAAACAATGCTGACTTTCAAAAATGTAACGTTTCAGTATCCGGAAGATACAGCGCCTATGATGAAAAACTTATCATTTCATGTAGAGGCAGGAGAATTTGTTTCCCTGATCGGCGCCAGCGGCTGTGGAAAGAGTACGGTTTTCCGGTTAATTAACCGGCTTTTGGAGCCTCAGGATGGAGAAATCTTTGTGGACGGCAGAGAAATACACACGATTCAAAGTTATGCGGGCTATATGCCCCAGAAGGATCTGCTGTTTCCCTGGCGGACCGTTGAGAAAAATCTTTGTCTTCCTATGGAAATTCAGAAAATAGGCGGTGAGGAACAGAAGAGAAAAGTCACGGATGTGCTGGAACAGGTAGGGCTGGAAAGCTACCGCAACAAATATCCAAAGGATCTTTCCGGAGGGATGCGGCAGAGGATTTCCTTTGCCCGAACGCTGCTTACGGATGCGGATTTAATGCTTCTGGACGAGCCTTTCAGCGCACTGGATGCCCTGACCCGAATGGATATGCAGGAATGGCTTCTTCATCAGTGGGAGCATTTTCATAAGACCATCCTTTTTATTACCCACGATGTGGAAGAGGCGGTGTTTCTTTCGAAAAAGATTTATATTATCGCAGAAGCGCCGATGACCCGCCTGGAGGTTGTTGAAGTTCCGGAAGGTTATCCGAGAAACCGTGAGTTTTTGCAACGGCCGGATATTGAAGCTTTAAAAGAGAAATTAACCCGCCAGCTTAGAAAGCAGGTGAATTGATATGAAACGATATGTACCTTCGGCGGTTTTTCTGGCCGCCCTGCTGCTTCTGTGGCAGATGGGGGCAGGGGCCATGGATGCTGCCTATATTTTGCCGACTCCGACAGAAATTCTTAAAAAGCTTTGGGAGCTCAGGGAGCCTTTGATGACGATTCATTTACCGGCGACGATGAAGGTTACCTTCATCGGATTGGGGATTTCCGTAGTCCTTGGTATTGGGCTGGCGGTGCTTATGGATGCGAATCCTGTCATAGAGCGGGCCTTATATCCGATTGTCATTGCGTCCCAGACGATTCCGACGACGGCGATCGCTCCGCTTTTCGTTGTGTGGTTTGGCTACGGTATCTGGAGTAAAATCGTGGTGACCATCCTGATGACCTTCTTTCCGATTACGATTACCGTATTCGACGGATTTAAGTCGGCAAAACGGGAGATGGAAGAATTGCTGATCAGCTATGGCGCCACAAAGAAAGATATTTTTCTGAAGTTAAAGCTACCATCGGCGCTGCCCCACTTCTTTTCGGCTATAAAAATGGCGGTTCCATTGAGCGTTATTGGTGCGGCCATCGGGGAATGGCTGGGGGCTCAGAGTGGTCTTGGCTATTTCAGCCGCCGGATGATGACTCAGCTCGATGGGGCCGGCGTTTTTGCACCGATCCTTTTGCTGTCGGTGGTGGCAATGCTTTGTGTCGGTGTTATCAGCCTGCTTGAAAATATGTTGATTAAATGGAGGAAAGAGTTATGAAAAAATTATTGGCAGTACTTATGTGCGGTATGGTTCTGATGAGCTTTACCGCCTGCGGAGAAAAAACAGCAGAGAAAGAGACGGGGACGGCAGGGACGAAAGCTGCGGAAGAAGATAATGGCGCTGCTTCGGAGCTGAAGGAGGTCAATATAGTGCTTGACTGGTATCCAAATGCGGTACATGCTTTTATTTATGACGCTATTGAAAAAGGATATTATGAAGAAGAAGGAATTAAAGTGAATGTCCAGTTTCCTTCAAATACCAATGATGCCATGTCTCTGACAGCGGCGGGCAGAGCGGAAGTCGGCATTTATTATCTTCCGGACGTGATTATGGCCCGGGCAAATCAGAATGTGCCGATTCGGTGTATCGGCGCTCTGACTCAGTCGGATCTAAATATCATTTTATCATTGAAGGAAAAAAATATTCAGGGGCCTCAGGATCTGGTGGGAAAGACCATCGGCTATTCCGGCACGGAGCTGAGCGAGGCAATGGTCCGGGAGATGATGGAGACGGCCGGAGTTTCTGCAGATTCTGTAACGATGGTGGATGTTGGCTTTGATCTGATGTCTTCTATGACTACGGGTCAGGTGGATGCAACCATTGGATGTATGGTAAATCATGAAGTGCCTCAGATGGAAAAAGAAGGCTTTGAGGTTAATTATTTTTATCCCCATGAATATGGCGTACCGGGAAGCTATGAGTTGATTTTTGTCGCAAGTGATGATATGATTAACAACAACGCCGATGTTTTGGCGGCATTCATGAGAGCTTCGGCCAAAGGCTTTGAAGATATGAAGGCAGACCCGGAAGCGGTTTTAGATATTTTGCTGAAAAACCAGAATGAAGAAAATTTCCCGCTGGATAAAGCGGTTGAGATGCGGAGTATGGAAGTGCTTTTGCCGGTGCTGGCATCTGCGGAAGGAACCTTTGGCGCGCAGGAGGCTTCGGTATGGCAGGCAAATATTGACTGGCTCAGGGAAAAAGGTCTTCTTAAAAATGAAATTACGCCGGAGGAACTGATGGCGGATGTAATGAATTAAGGAGGACGAAAAATGGACAAGATGGCTCACATTATACCGGTTGTGCAGTCGTGGGCGATTCCGGTGCTATGTGTCATTATGGTGATTATTGTTATTAACATGATGAAGCAGCCGGGAAAAAATCAGGTAACCGATGAGAACTGTTTCAAAGTGACAGAGAGCAGCTTTTGGCTGGTGATCGCTTTGTTCAGTGTACTCATTGCATTGATCCTTATTTGGATGGGAACCGGCCATGACAATGCAGGACAGGCGGTGGTTACTTATATTATGGCAGGCTTATGCGTGGCTGTTGCAATTGGGGTTGTTTATGTGTATTTTAGAAAGAGCCTGACGGTTGAAGGAGACACATTGACTTATCAGCCAATCTGGGGGCCAAAGGTTACTTGCCAGGCTAAGGCGGTTGGAAAGATTGAACGGACAGAATCTCCGAGAGGTGAAGAGCTTAAATTTTATAACCGTTCCGGAAAGAAGCTTTTTGAAATTCAGGGCTATATGGTGAATTCAAAAGCGTTGATAAAGCATATGAGGAAGTATCCGGTAAAAATTACCCGGATGGAATATGATGCGTCGAATAAATAAGAGATCGAGGGAAGCTGAAGAATCGGCTTCCCTTTTTCTTGACATTTCTTCATAAAAGACATATACTTTGAATATCAAAATATTTGAAAATCAGCATAAAGAGAAAGGATATAAATATGAGACGTGCAAAAATATTGGGAACCGGTCGGGGACTTCCTGAAAGAATTGTTACAAATGATGAATTGGCGGGATTTCTGGATACGGATGATGTGTGGATTCAGGAGCGGACGGGAATCCGGCAGCGCCGGATTGCGGCGGAGGAAACCTTACTTGAACTTTGTGAGACGGCTGCCAGACAGGCGATGGACCGGGCGGGGGTCGGGGCCGGAGAACTGGACATGATTATTGCTGCAACGCTGACGGCGGACGATCCCCTTCCAAATCTTTCGAGCAGCCTTCAGCGGGTGCTCGGGGCAGACCGGGCGGTGTGTTTTGATCTGAGCGCGGCCTGCTCGGGCTTTATTTTTGCACTGACAACAGCCCAGATGTATATCCAGAGCGGTCTGGCGGAAAAGGTTCTGGTTCTTGGCGGGGAAATTTTGTCGAAGATTATGGATTGGACGGACCGGAGTACCTGTATTCTTTTTGGGGATGGTGCCGGAGCGGCAGTGGCCGGTGTGGATGAAGATGGCCGGGGGATTCTGGCGGCAGATTTGGGATCCGATGGAAAAAGAGGTGGCGTTTTAAGCCTGAAAGGCCGGCCTGTGGAAAATCCTTTTCGAAAAAACGGCGGTGCTTCGGGAAAATGCTATGTCCGGATGGACGGACCGGAAGTTTTTAAATTTGCGGTTTCCCAGGTGCCATCCAGCATACGGAAACTTTTAAAAGAAAGTGGAAAAAGTATGGAAGATGTAAATTACTTTGTACTCCACCAGGCAAATCTCAGAATTATACATTCAGTGGCAAAACGGCTGAAGGTTCCGGAGGAAAAGTTTATTGTGAATATGGAGTGTTATGGAAATACTTCGGCAGCCAGTGTGCCGATTGCTCTGGATGAAGCTGTTTGCAGCGGACGGATAAAAGTGGGAGATTTGATTGTTTTGTCCGGATTTGGCGGTGGATTGACCTGGGGGTCGATATTGGTTCAAATGTAGAAAAATATAAGAAAATGTATTCAAATTGAGTCTTGTCAAAATAATAGCAAAAAGTATGCAAGTGTTCTGTAAAAAAATAGATAAATTTAAAGAATTGCTGGTCAATTTATCAAAAACGTGCTATGATTGAACTGTAATTATATTAACTTTTTGCGGAGATAGTTATAATTTGCAGGTAATTGTCGAAAGATGATGTATGTTATAAAGCATACAAATGCAAAAATGCATACCAATTTGTGAAAAAAAACACAAAACAATCCAGTAAATACGGGGGTTCTGGAAAAGAAAAAATTGGCATGAAACTTGCAGATATAATTATTGAAAGAAATTATAAGTTTAAGGAGGAGTATTTTATGGAGTTTGGTTTATCAAAAGAGCATCTTCTGGCACAACAGTTATACAGAAGCTTTGCAGAAAAAGAAGTTAAGCCCATTGCTCATGATGTGGACGAAGAAGAAAGATTTCCGGAGGAAACCATCGCAAAAATGGCAAAATATGGTATGTTAGGTATTCCGATTCCGAAGGAGTACGGCGGACAGGGTGCAGATGTCCTCACATACATCACAGCGGTTGAAGAGATGGCTAAGGTTTGCGGTACAACGGCAGTTATCATGTCCGCACATACATCGTTATGTGCGACACCGATTCTTGAAAATGGTACCGAAGAACAGAAACAGAAATATCTGATACCTCTGGCAAAGGGCGAAAAACTTGGTGCGTTTGCACTGACAGAGCCTGGTGCAGGTACTGATGCTTCCATGCAGCAGACAAAAGCTGTTCTGGAAGGGGATCATTATGTATTAAACGGTTCCAAGATTTTCATTACGAATGCGGAATATGCAGATGTATTCATCGTAATGGCTATGACTGATAAGTCCAAAGGAACCAAGGGGATTTCTGCATTTATTGTAGAAAAAGATTTTCCGGGATTTTCCGTAGGCCCTCACGAGAAAAAGATGGGTATCCGCGGTTCATCCACATGTGAACTGATTTTTGAAAACTGTATCGTTCCGAAGGAAAATATGCTTGGTAAAGAAGGAAAAGGCTTTGCTCTGGCTATGAAGACTTTGGACGGCGGACGTATTGGTATCGCAGCACAGGCTTTAGGTCTTGC
>DBGCEW010000059.1:0-8126 GCA_048357495.1 Frisingicoccus sp. | reverse complement strand
TTACCGGTTCCCGGAGGACCCACCAGAAGAGCGCCCTTTGGAAGTTTTGCGCCAATATCCCGGTATTTATCCGGATGGTTTAAATAATCCACAATCTCCATCAGAGAATCCTTCGCTTCATCCTGTCCGGCAACATCTTTAAACGTCACCTTGGAGCCCTCCGGAACATATTCCTTGGCACGGCTTTTTCCCATACCTCCGAGGCCGCCCATAGGCCCCATACCTCCCATGCCTTTTGACGCCTTACGCATAAGCATGGAAAGCAGCCAGAATACAAGAAGAGGGAGAATCACCCAGTTTAAAATAATATTTACAATCGGCGAATCCTTTCTCGGTATTTCCGCATCCAGATTTACACCATATTCCTCCATCCGGGATGCCAGATCCATATCCGATGTTACAAGACCGGTATAATAGGCTTCTACCTTGTTTTTATTCGCATCCTGATCACTCGGATAGATATAAATCACACTGTCCGTTTCATCAATGACAATGCTCTCAACCATCCCGTCCTTTGCTCTCTGTAAAAAATCACTGTAGCTGATCTTTTCCACTTCTTTATAAGAAAAGAAGGTGGCAATACAGCTGTTCAGCAGCATGGTAATCGCCATGCCCATAAGAAAGATCATCAATAATTTATTTATCGACGGACCATTCTGTCCCGAAGCCGGGCCGCCATTCCTGTGTCCCTGAGGATCCCTGCCGTTCTGAGGCGGCGGGCCTGATTTTTTAATTTCCGGACCTCTATCTTCACTCATCCTGTTTCCTCCTTTAAGTGTGTTAGCACTCTCTTTTGTCGAGTGCTAAAAATGTATTTTCATTGTAACACTATTGGGACAAAATACAAGACTTGTTCCTGTTATTTTCGAAAGTTCACACTTTTTTTAGATTTAACGGCTCCGCTGAAGAATCTCTTTTAAATCTTCCACTGTAAATATGTAGTGGCTATTACAAAAATGACAGTTTACTTCAATCGGTTCGCCTTCTTCGATCATGGACTGAATTTCCTCTTTTCCGATACTCATAATGGCCTTTTCCACCCGTTCTTTGGAGCAGTTACAGTCAAACATCGTTGGAATCCTGTCCATAATTTCCTCATCCATGCCATCAAGAACACGATGAATAATGTCTTCCGGACGGCAGCCTTCTTCCAGCATGGTCGTTACCGACGGCAGCTTTCCGATATTCTTTTCCAGCTTTTCAATAACCGCTTCCTCTGCAAAGGGCATCAGCTGGAGAATAAAACCGCCGGCACATTTTACCGTATTGTCCTTTTCCATGAGTACGCCAAGGGCCACACTGGAATTGACCTGTTCGGATGTGGCAAAATAATAGGTCAGATCTTCTGCGATTTCTCCGGAAACCAGATGGGTCTGTCCCACATAGGGTTCCTTCATACCGATATCTTTAATAACACTCATAACGCCCATATCCAGAGCCTTCCCAACATCCAGTTTGCCGTCTTTATTCGGCGGCAGCATCACGACCGGGTTATCCGCATAACCTTTAACATGAGCCCGGGCATCTGCAGTGACCGTCAGACCCTTGATCGGTCCGCTGCATTTAATCTGAAGCGTCAGAATATCATTATTCCCTTTCTGCATCCATCCCATCATTGCTCCCGCCGTCAGGAGCCGTCCCAGAGCGGCTGTCGCCACCGGACTCGTGTTGTGAATCTGCCGGGCATATTCTACAAGCTCCCGGGTAGATGCTGCAAAAATACGCACCTGATGATTGGCACCGGTGGCACGAATTATATAATCAACGCCTGTTTTCTGTTCTGTTTTTTTACATGACATATCCTTTTCCTCACTTTTATCCTTTTACTTTTTTCCATGCTCTCTGGCAACAATATAGATACGCTCCGAATCCGCCTTTGGCGCTTCCATAGTAAAGGCATCATAGGCCCCTTCCCAGCGCATCCCTGCGGCTTCAATCAGCTCCCGGATTTCTTCCAGCCCATAGCCTTTCTGATAATGAACCTCCTCAAACCGGTCATAGCGCCCATCCCCGCCCTGAATAAACAGATTCAGAACGTATTCATTAATCCGGGATTCCCTGTCATAATAATTGTCCCATATAAAACAGTGGTCTTCCCGGGTTTCCCCGATGGTCTGCTCCCCGAGTATATTCTCATATTTATAAAGAGTATTCAAGTCAAATATAAAAACACCCTCCGGGTCCAGATAATTATTTACCAGACGAAAAACCTCCAAAAGTTCTTCCTGTTCAAGAATATAATTCATACTGTCGCAGATGCTGACTGCCGCCTTTACCGTTCCATACAGCTCAAAAGACCGCATATCCTGACACAGATATAAGGCCTGAGGCAGTTCCTCTGCATCCGGTTCTCTTTCCATTCCTTTTTCAATCGCCACTGCGAGCATTTCCTCTGAATTATCAATGCCGATCATATCATAACCCCGGCGCCGCAATCCTTCTGTAATGTTTCCTGTGCCGCATCCCATATCAAGAACAAGCCCTTCTTCGACACCATATTTTTTCAGCAGTGTCTCCAGATAGCCGCACCATTCTTCATAGGGTATATTATCCATGAACAAATCATATACCCGCGCAAATTCTGAATAAGCTTCCACTGATTATTCCCCGTTTCTTTTCTCTTTTTTCTTTTGGTTCATCCGGCCGCCAATACGGCCTGTTTCCCGGGCAGTTAAACCCTTCCATCCAAGGCTTTCAACCTTTGAAAGCAGTCCGAGTTCTTCCGTCACTTCGAATTTCAGCCGCTCATTGGCCTGCTGCTCCGGAGACTTTTTGGTCCATTGCTCCGGTTTGTTTAATTGTTCCATAACTTCCTGCCAATGGGGTTTATTTTCCTGTTCCATTCAACACACCTGCCTTTCCGCTATCTGGATTATAGCCATGAAAGCGCAGGTATATTCACTCTTTAACAATGGATTTCTCTATCCATTATAACAGAATAGAGAATTCTGTCTTTAACTTTTTTCCCCGAAATCTGTTCTATAGCTCTCTGATAATAATCCATCTGGGTCTTATAACGCTGTATAAGCATTGTCTCCCCAGCCTTTCCCCGGGGTACATGGTCTGTTTTATAATCGACCAGCACGACCCCGTCATCTTCTTCAAAAAAGACGTCAATAACCCCCTGTACCAGAATATGCTCTCCTTCTTCCAGCTCCGGATAGACTTCTTTTACCGGAATTCCCATAACAAAAGGCCGTTCCCTGAAAAGTCTGCCCGCCTGAAGCGCCCGGGCCATCCGCTGTCCCAGACCGGACTGGCAGAAGCCAAATACTTTCCCTGATGGTATCAGCTCCTCCCAAAATTCTGGAATTTGTTCCCGGATCCGGCACCGGTGAATAAAATCCCGGACATCCTCTTCGGTATGGATGGCATCAAACGGAAGTAATTCCAAGATTTTATGAACCGCAATACCTCTCTGCCGGGCGATATATACCGGATTTTCCAGGGATGGTTCCGGTATTTCCCTTTTTTCCGGATAAAGCACCTGTCCCGGCATTTCTTCCCCGGCCATTTTCTTCAGTTCACTGACCGTCATTTTCCCCTGAAGCCGGGTCATCGTTTCTTTCGGATAACGCCACTTCATTTTTTTATCAATTTCCATATAAAGTTCCGATTGAAGGTCCTTCGTTTCAATCAGATCCTCAAGAAAGCGCTTTTCCTCACTGACGGATACCTCCTGGTGAATTTCATCCGCAGCCATATGGACCGTATTCAGGCACCGGAACTCAAAGCCAAAACTTTTTCCCTGCTGACCGTCCGACCAGAGCAGCGGTCCAAGCCAGTCCAGGTAGCTTTTTGCCCGAATCATCCGGCTGTAGGTCAGCGGCCGCTCCGATTTTCCTGATAACGCCCATTTTTCCGATGCCTGGGCCATATCCTCCACGGTGCCAACCAGAATCAGCTTTTCTCTGGCCCGTGTCATGGCAACATAGAGAACTCTCACCTCTTCTCCCATCTGTTCCTGAAGAAGCTTTCGTGCAAAAACTTTTTTGGTCAGTCCCCGTATTTTAACCCGGTTTTCCAAATCCACACCGTCGGCAGCCACACCATATCCGGCATGGACAACAATGCGGCTTCGTGTTTCCATAAAATTCATATTTTTCCCGAGGCCGGCCACAAAACACACCGGATAT
This sequence comes from Frisingicoccus sp., assembly GCA_048357495.1. GTDB lineage: Bacteria > Bacillota > Clostridia > Lachnospirales > Lachnospiraceae > Frisingicoccus. Next base: position 3,990 of record DBGCEW010000059.1, on the reverse strand, counting down.
TCCAGTCCCTTACTTTTGTGGATGCTCATGATGCGGACCGCCTTCTGCCCGTCTCCGGGAAGCACAGCTTCCCCGAGGTCCTCTTTCGCCTCTTTCAACTGATCCACATAGCGTATAAAATGAAACAGCCCCCGGTAACTGGTATTCATAAAATCCTTCGCATATTCCACCAACCGTTCCAGATTAGCCCGACGGACCTCGCCGCCGGGCATAGCCAGCATTTGCTGCACATATCCCGTCTGCTCATAAATCTCATGAATTAATTCTTCAATGCTCATGTGAATTTTCCGCTTTCGCAGCGCCTCATAATCCTCCAGAAAGACGATCAGTTTTTTCCGCAGCCCTTCATCGCTGCCACTTTCCGCATATTGTTTCATATTCACATATAATCGAAGGGACCGGTCTTCCATGCGGATTTTTGCCAGCTCTTCATCACTGAAATGGACCATGGCGGAATGCAGTACCGCTGCCATGGGTATATCCTGAAGAGGGTTATCCAATATCCGCAGCATATTTAAAATCCCCTGAATTTCCAGTGTGTCAAAAAATCCGGCAGATGTCTCAGCCATGGCAGGAATCCCCATATCCTTTAACACCCGGACATAATCCTCCGTCCATCCCTTTACCGTCCGAAGCAGTATAACAATGTCTCCATATTCCGCCCTGCGGTACTGGCCACTGTCCGGATCCATAATCTGAATCCCCGTTTCTTCATCCGTCAGCTCCCGGATCCGCTGTCCGACAGCCCAGGCTTCTGCTTCCCGTTTCGTAACCAGCGGGTTATTTCCATGCTCCATCATCAACCATTCCGAATCCGTTGAAATTCTCCCGTCATTTTCCGGATATTTCAGTCCCGGATAGAGGGCCGCATCCCTGTCATAATCCATTCCGCAGATTTCCGGCGTCATTATGGATTCAAAAATCCGATTGATGCTGTCAAGCACACAGGCCCGGCTCCGGAAATTCTTATGAAGGTCGATGCGCTGATGGGTTCCCTCTTCTTTCCCATAGGTTTTATATTTTCCGAGAAAAATTTCCGGTTCTGCCATACGGAAACGGTAAATACTCTGTTTGACATCCCCTACCATAAATATATTGGGCTTCCCGTCCCTTTCTCTGGAAATACTTTGAAAAAGTGTTTCCTGAACCTGGTTGCTGTCCTGATATTCATCGCACATGATTTCTTCAAACTGATCACTGTACCCCCGGGCCGCCCCCGTCGGTTCACGGTTTTCGTCCAGAAGAATATCCAGGGCAAAATGTTCCTGGTCATTAAAATCAATCAGGTTTCTGGAACGCTTTTCTGCCTGAAAGCGTTTTGAAAACTCAGCCGTCAGTTCAACGAGCATCTGCAGTCCCGGCAGTATCTGCCGTTCCCTTTCCAGCATCACTTCCAGCGGTACATCAAAATAATTATTTTTCAGCCACCCAAACACATCCTTCGCTTCCTGGCGAAGCATCTTAACCGCTTCTGTAACCGACGGGTCTGCCTCGGGCTGTTTTTTCCCTGACAGCCGCTTCCATTCCATTTTTCCGATCTTTTCTTCCAGCGTTTTAAAGTCCGAACTTTCAATCATCGCCTCTGTCTGTTCCAAATCATTTCGAAGCATCGGTTCATAGAGGGCGGGTCCATTTCCCTGAAGGGCCATTTCCAGAGCAGTTTTCAAAAGCCCGGACATCTCATTGAGGATTCTCCGGCTTTCTTCCATAATAAGCTCCAGCACCGGGCTCTCGCCGCCATTGTCTGGCTGCCCCGGATTTAAAGCCAGGGCTTTCTCAAGCCACTCCTCCGGCCATGGATAACTCTGGGAAAAATCATACAGTTTTAAAATCCACTCCACAATGCCCCGGTCCAGTTTTCCACTGGAATAGGTATCGATAAACCGGATAAATTCCGGCATCTTTTTCTCATAATAATCATCCAGCATCCGTTTGGCCGTATCCTGCTTTAAAAGTATCATTTCCTGGGGATCCCCCACCCGGAATCCCGGATCAAGACCAATCCGGTTAAAATGCTCCCGGAGAACATGCATACAAAAGCTGTCAATCGTTGTAATCATTGCCGATGGAAGAAGCATTTTCTGTTTCTGAAGATGAGTATTCTCCGGCATATCCAAAAGCCGCTGCTCCACCGCTGCCATGACACGTTCCCGCATCTCTGCCGCCGCAGCCTTTGTAAAGGTCACCACAAGAAGCCGGTCAATGTCTATTGGATTTTTTTCATCGGTAATCTTTCGAATGATCCGCTCAACCAGCACCGCTGTTTTTCCGGATCCGGCCGCCGCCGATACAAGAAGACTCCGTTTTTCCAGATCAATTACCTGTTTTTGTTCTTCTGTCCACTGTTTTCCCACGCTTCTTTCACCTCCTCATAAATACGCTGCCATACCTCATCTCCGGACAAAGGCACCAGCCGATGATACTGACAGCCCGGAATCCGCTCATCAAACTGGCATATGCTCCGGTAATTGCAATAATCACAGGCAGTTTCTTTTTTACTCCCTTTCATCATCAGATAAGGATTCACCGGAATGTTTCCCGACATCCACCCCGCTGCCAGCATTTCCACCCGACGCTTCACCACATAACCAAGCTGTTCAAACTGGTCTGAACTGGCAACACTGGAATTTTTCGTAAAACTTCCATCTTTCTTCAGACTCACCGGAATCATCTGAGGTAATTCATCCAAATGACTGTCCATCCAGGACACCACTTCCGGGTCATCATTGACCAGACCTTCCATTTTAAGCAGAGAAGCCAGCTGGCCATCCCGCTCCTTTTCATTTTCAAAAAAATCTTCCAGCAGCGGATCATTCATATGATAATAGAACATCCCCGCTTTAACCAGCGGTTTATCCGGATGTTTTCCTTCTTCAAGCTTCCCAATTGCTTCCAGATAAACAACCAGCTGAAGGGACAGTCCATAAAAAATTTCTGTCAGATCAAAGGTTTTACGACCGGATTTATAGTCGATAATACGTACAGCCCGGGCTTCCGGGCCATCATACACATCGTACCGGTCCACCGTACCCACAATTTTTACCGAATCCCCTGCCGTAAAATGGGTTTCAAATCCGGCAGGTACAAACCGGCCTTTGCAAATCTGCTTCTGAATCGTCCACGCCGTCCGCTTCGCCATCCGCACCAACTGTTCCAGATAATAACCATACCGGGCATTTTCAAGGAAAACCGCCGACTGGTATTCCATTCCTGTTTCCCGGACACAGGTTTCCATCGTTTTGTCACGGAAATCATCCGGCATAGTTGCCCATTCATAGTCACTCGCCGCCACTGCCCTGGAAAAACGCTCCATTGACTGATGAAGAATATTCCCCAGATCCGGCGGCAGAAGCTCATAGGTTTTTCGTTCCTCCAGCCGAAGCCCTGCGCTCAGAAAATGAGCATAGGCACAGGCCGCATATTTCTCCAGAGTCGTAATACTGGCCCAGGTTTTTTCTCCGTAAAGCGACCGGATAATTCCGGAGGACAAAGGCCGCTGTTCACGGCCATCATAGATTTGGGCGATCCATCTTTCCAGCGCCTTCCGATGTTCCTCATGATGATATGCCCATAAAAATAAGCTTTCCCATAAAGGGGTACGAAGCTTTGGATCCTTCAGCCCCTCCAGCAAATACCTTCCGCTTTCCTGAACGTCCGCTAAAATCCGGTCTTTTTCCCGAAAATCCGGCGTTTCAGGCACCAGCTCCGGAAAAAGATACTGAAGATCACTGAGAACCGTTGACGGACGAATCGCTTTGCCGCTGCCGTCCATCCGCGCAAATGTCAGAATCAGCTGCTGCACCGGCCGGGTCATCGCCGTATAAATATAAAAACGTTCTCTGAAGCTATTTTGCCGGCCCGTTGGCGCCAGTTCCAGAGAACTTCCGGAAAGTATCTCCTTCTCCCTGTCACTGAGCATACCGCCGGCGGAAATCGGTGTGGGAATAATGCCATCGTTGCACCCTAAAATAAAAAGGACTTTGACATCTC
>DBGCEW010000058.1:0-4347 GCA_048357495.1 Frisingicoccus sp. | reverse complement strand
ATGCAGAGTTGGCAGAGGACTGGCGGCAGGAGGTTGCAGATGCCTTTCCGGGATATGAGGTTGTTTACCGGGATTTGGGCTGCAGTATCGCGTCCCATACCGGTCCGGAGGCTATGGGGGCAGGCATTTTCCGGATGCTTTAATACAGAGATAAAGAAATGGCGGCATCAACCGATGCCGCCATAAATTATGCCCAAAATAAAGACGATTACTGCCATAAAAACGTAAATATATTTTGACGTTATGGTAAAAATCTTTCCGACAGGCTTTGGAGCGCCTGTATTTAATTCTGCATGAATTTTCTTTTTGTCCAGTATCCAGTAAATCATAAAGGCTCCGAGAAGGGCGCCAAAAGGAACGACATAAATTGTAATTACATCCATCCAGCTTCCGAGATACTTCTCATTTTCAATAAAGAGACCGATGATAAATATGATTGTTCCGGTAAGTAAAATGGAGAGGTTTCGTTTGATGCGAAAAGTCTTTTGGAGAGCTTCGGCACAGACCTCAAACATATTCATCAACGAAGTAATTCCTGCGAATAAAACGGAGAGGAAAAAGAGCCCTCCGATAACATTGCCAAAAGGAATCTGGGAAAAAACCTTCGGCAGGGTGATAAACATCAATGGTGGTCCGGAGGCCGGATCCATCTGAAAGGCAAAGACTGCGGGGATAATTGCCAGGCCCGCCAAAAGGGCAGCGCAGGTATCCAGGATTGCAGTCATACATGAGGAATGGATGATATTTTCAGATTTACTGAGATAACTTCCATAAATAATCATGCCTGAACCGGTAATAGACAGGGAGAAAAATGCCTGTCCCATAGCCATGACCCAGGTTTCTGCCCGCAAGAGAGCCGACCAGTCAGGGATAAACATATATTCATAACCGCTGGCAGAGCCGGGAAGGAAAAATACCCGGATGGCAATGATCAGAAACAGCAAAAAGAAGGAGGGCATTAAAACCGAGTTCAGTTTTTCGATACCGCTGGTGACACCCCGCATCAGGATAATAACCGTCAGGATAATAACGAGAAGATGCCATGGCACACTTCCGAAATCGGTGGTTGCTTCGGCAAAATAGGTTTCGGCGCCTGTCCGGGAAATCTGTCCGGTGAAGGAACCGACGATGGACCGGAGGACCCAGCCCACGATGACGGAATAGCCGATGGCGATGCCAAAGGAGCCGATCAGAGGGATGGTGCCGAGCAATTTACCGCCCTTTAATCCACGGCTTTTCATAGCATAATCATAAGAGCCGACGGGACCGGTTCCGGTCATGCGGCCCAGAGCAAATTCTCCGGAAAGGCCGACATAGCCGAAGAGAGCGACAAAGAGAAAATAAGGGATTAGAAAGGCGGCACCGCCATTCTGGCCAAGACGGTAAGGAAACATCCATATATTTCCCATGCCTACGGCAGAACCGACAGAGGCCAGGATAAATCCAAGTCTCGAATTAAAGGTGTTTTTTGTATGCTTTTCCATTGTGTTGTACTTCCTCCAAGACATAATACTACGATTATAGCTGACAATAGAAAAATGTGCAAGAGTATAGGCGAAAGTTCCGAAGTATAGTATAATCAGAAGATAAAACACAAAAAAGAAACAGAGGTTATCAGTAAATGAAAAGAAATGTAAGAATGGAAGATATATCTGACGGTCGCTTTTATACCGGAAATGATATGGTAAAGGCCGGCTGTACCGGTTGTGGAAGCTGCTGCCGGGGAATGGGTCAGAGTATTATTTTGGACCCATTGGATATCTACCGGATGACCGCCTGCCTTGGTGTCTCTTTTGAAACGCTGATGGCGGATCGGATTGAGCTGAATGTGGTGGATGGTGTGATTCTTCCGAATTTAAAGATGACGGGCAGTCAGGAACAGTGCAGCTTCCTGGATTCTCAGAATCGCTGCAGCATTCACAGTGCCCGTCCCGGTGTCTGTCGTTTGTTTCCTCTTGGAAGATATTATGAAAATCAGGGCTTTAAGTATTTTCTTCAGATTCATGAATGTAAAAACAGTCGGCCGTTAAAAGTGAAGGTGAAAAAATGGGTGGACGAGGCAGAATTGAATATGTATGAAGATTATATTAAAACCTGGCATTATTTTCTGAAGGCGGTGGAATCAGCGCTGGATGCATCGGATGATGAGCGTATCCGGCGTCAGATGAGTTTGTATATTCTGCAGAAATTTTATATCGAAGAATTTTCTCGGGAACAGGATTTTTATGAACAGTTTCATCGGAGGATTCAGGAAGCCGGAGGAAAAATTTTATGAAAGGCAGTATTCTTGACACCTTTATCAAATATGTTTCCGCCAATATTTTTGGTATGATCGGCCTGTCCTGCTACATTCTGGCGGATACATTTTTTATTGCCCAGGGGGTGGGGCCGGAGGGACTTACCGCTTTGAATCTGGCCCTTCCGGTATACAGCCTGATTCATGGCACCGGTCTGATGCTGGGAATGGGAGGAGCCACTCGGTTTTCAATCAGCAGTTCGGAAAAGGTATTTACTCAGTCCTTTTATATGGTATGTATGGCGGCGGTCTTGTATATGGCAGCGGGGATTTTTCTGCCGGAGCATCTTGCCCTGCTGCTTGGAGCAGACGGCACCACTTTGGACTATACGTCAACCTATCTTCGGGTTATTTTATGTTTTGCTCCGATGTTTTTGATGAATAATCTGGTTATCTGCTTTGTACGTAATGACGGCGGGCCGAATCTGGCTATGACGGGAATGATTGCCGGAAGTCTTTCGAATATTGTGCTGGATTATATTCTTGTATTTCCTTTTCAAATGGGGATGCTTGGAGCGGCGATTGCCACAGGGCTGGCGCCGATCATCAGTCTGACAATTTTGTCCCGGCATTTTTACCGGAAACAGAATCACTTCCGTCTGCTCCGGTGCCGGATCGAAGGAAGGGCTCTGGCAGATATTATTTCTCTCGGAATTTCAGCACTGATTACAGAACTTTCATCGGGAATCGTTATTCTTGTATTTAATTTTGTAATTTTAGGCCTTTCAGGAAATATTGGTGTGGCAGCCTATGGAATTGTAGCGAATATTGCCCTGGTGGTGACATCTATTTTTACAGGGATATCCCAGGGGATGCAGCCAATCCTCAGCCGGAGTTATGGCCGGGGAGCCAAGGATGACGTGAAAAAGCTGCTGAAATATGGTATTCTGTTGGCATTGGGAATTTCCGTATCTGTTTATGCCATTGGATATATTTTTGCCGGTCCTATGGCCGATGTCTTTAACAGGGATGCCGATCCGGTGCTGACAGAGATGGCGGTACAGGGAATACGGATTTACTTTACATCCTTTGTGTTCGCCGGTTTGAATATTATTGCAGCGACCTATTTCAGTTCGGTGGACAGACCCCAGCGGGCTTTTATGATATCCATTTTCCGTGGGATTCTTGTCATTATTCCGGTGACATTTATGTTATCCGCTGTTTTAGGAATGACCGGAGTATGGATGGCACTGACATTGTCCGAGGGCATTGTATGCATCATTTCTGCAGGGATGCTTTATAAAAAATAGGAAGAAAAAAGGTTAGGGCGGAGTATAGCGTCTGTGAAAGGGGATTATAATGGAAAAAATCGGTATTTGCGGCACCGGTCTGATGGGCGCCAGTATGGCTCGGATTTTTGCTGAGCAGGGCTATGAAACAAAAATTTACGGAAGAACGGAGGCCTCTCTGGAACGGGCAAAAAAAATCATTCATCTGGACGGGAGAGGGAATCTGGTGTATACGACATCACTGGAAGATTTAAAAAACAGTGATCTGATTATTGAATCGATTGTAGAGGATCTGGAAGTAAAACAGGAATTTTTTGAAAAACTGTCCCGGATTGTCGGGCCGGAAACGATTCTTGCAACAAATACTTCCGGTTTATCGGTCAATGCGGTGGGGGCGCGGATTGACAGGAAGGAACGTTTTCTTGGAATGCACTGGTTCAATCCGTCCCATCTGATTCCGCTGATTGAAATTATTCGCAATGAAGAAACCGAAGATTTATATGTAAAGAAAGTCTATGAACTGGCAGTAGCGATCGGCAAGAAGCCAGTCATTTGCAGGAATGATGTGCCGGGTTTTATTGCTAACCGGATTCAGTTTGCTGTACTTCGGGAATGTATGGATATTGTGGAAAAGGGGACGGCTACAGTGGCGGATGTGGATCAGGTCATGAAATATGGCCTTGGTTTCCGGTATGCGGCCTATGGTCCTTTTGAAGTGGCCGATTTTGGAGGTCTGGACACCTTTTATCATATTTCCGAATATTTAAACCGGGACCTGTGTGACTCGGGAAAACCACAGAGACTGATTGAAGATTTATACAG
>DBGCEW010000057.1:0-6386 GCA_048357495.1 Frisingicoccus sp. | reverse complement strand
TGACTTTAAGCTGGAATTGACCCGGTTCGCTGACCCGGTGTATCTGTTTAATATCCTTTATCTGGGACTTGGGGCCTCTGCGCTTTGCTTTGTTACCTGGAATTTTGCTGTCAAAGTGTTGGGAGCGGTCAAAACGAGCATTTATATTTATATGGTTCCTGTTATTACGGTAGGAACTTCGGTATTGATTTTACATGAAAACATTACAGTGCTGGCAGGTATCGGGATGGTCCTGATTTTGGCCGGTCTGTTTCTTTCTGAAAGTAAGCTGTTTCATTTTAGGTTCAGTTAAGGTTCGTCTGTCATAATCCCTGAAAGAGGAGCAAAAATTTTACAGAAATTTTCTGTAATCATTACAAAGGCTTTTCTGGAAAGGAGAACTGATTTATGGCATATCAGACGATATTCAAACGATATGAGCTAAAATATATGCTCAATATAGAACAGAAAGAGAAGTTAATCCGGTTTATGGAGCCCTATATGGCGTTAGATCCATTTGGAAAATCAACGATTCGCAATGTTTATTATGATACGGATACCTACCGCCTGATTCGGCGCTCTCTTGAAAAACCGGCCTATAAAGAAAAGCTGCGTATTCGCAGCTATGAAAAAGCCAGTGGGGACAGCGACGTATTTGTGGAATTAAAAAAGAAGTATAAGTCTGTTGTTTATAAAAGGCGAATGGTTATGCCGGAACTGGAAGCGATTGACTGGCTCAGCGGTCAGCAGTCCTGTCCGGAGCAAACACAGATTTCCAGAGAAATTGATTATTTTCAGAGCTTTTATGGAACGCTGCATCCGGTCGTTTTTCTGAGCTATGACCGGGAAGCCTTCTATTCGGTGGCAGATGATGATTTTCGAATGACCTTTGATGAAAATATTTTATACCGTGAAGAGGATCTTTCTTTAACAGCGGATATTTACGGGACACCTCTGTTAAAGAAAGATCAGGTTTTGATGGAACTGAAAACCGCCGGGGGGCTTCCTTTGTGGATGACTCATTTTCTTACCCGGCAGCGGATACAAAGGACGTCCTTTTCAAAATACGGTACCGCATATCAAAGGATGCAGACAAAAACAGCAGGAGGGAAATTATATGCTTAATTCGATTTTTCGGGGAATTTTTGACACGGATATGACTCAGGTGATTTCTGTATCGGAGTTTATGATCTGTATTGGCTGTTCTTTAATCATTGGTTTGATTTTGGCCTTTGCCTATATGATCCATGCCCGGTATACAAAAAGCTTTGTAGCTACGCTGGCTATGCTGCCGGCAGTTGTCTGTGTGGTTATTATGATGGTCAATGGGAATGTGGGAACCGGTGTTGCCGTGGCGGGGGCATTTAGTCTTGTACGGTTTCGAAGTGTTCCGGGGAGCGCCAGAGAGATTGGTGCCCTGTTTCTGGCAATGGGTGCGGGGCTTATTTCAGGAATGGGATATCTGGCCTTTGCCTTTTTGTTTGTCATCATTCTCGGTGGCGTGATGGTTATTTATAACTCTGTGGATTTTGGCACAAAGAAACGAAACAGCAGATATAAAACGCTTCATATTACGATTCCGGAGGATCTGGATTATACGGAAATTTTTCAGGACCTTTTTTCAACATATACCACGGAATGGGAGCTTACAACTGTGAAGACGACGAATATGGGGAGTCTGTTTAAACTGACATACCAGATAACGCTGCGTGGGGCAGACAAGGAAAAAGAACTGATCGACGGGCTGCGCTGCCGTAACGGCAATCTGGAAATCAGCATTTCGAATCAGGAAACGATACAAACCGGACTTTGAGAAAGGGCGTGCTTATTTATGAAAAAAGGAATTCGGATGTTAACAGTTTTGCTGGGAGTCCTGTTTTTGGCAGGGTGCAGTCAGGGGCAGAATACCGGAGAAAGCGGGACTTCATCGGTTCGGGAGAATCAGGAAGCACAGGTTGTGCAGACGTCTTCGGAAGCTCAGGAGACTGAAGCGGCCGATGGTGAGACTTCTTCCCAGACTGTGACGGATATGTTTTCAGACAGGGATTATGATTCAAGTTATGACGAAAGTCAAAGTGTATCTATCCTCTTAAATGGATCTTCGGTCCAGGCCAGTTCAGATACGGTGTCCATTTCCGGGTCTACAGTGACAATTTCTGAGGAAGGAACATATATCCTTTCGGGAACACTGGATAACGGGATGATTATTGTCAATGCAGAAAATACGGCTAAAATACAGCTGGTTCTGGATAATGCAGTTATAAACAGCAATACATCTGCTGCAATTTATGTTATGCAGGCGGATAAAGTATTTTGTACGCTGGCACCGGATTCAGAAAACAGTCTGTCAAATGGCGGTGAGTTTACGGCGATTGATGAGAATAACATCGATGCGGTTGTCTTTTCAAAAGAGGATTTGACGTTTAACGGCGAAGGGACACTGACTGTTGATTCGCCGGCAGGACACGGCATTGTTTCCAAGGATGATTTGGTAGTGACCGGCGGCGAGTATCGGATAACAGCTGCAGGACAGGGAATGAGCGGTAAGGACAGCGTCCGCGGGGCCGGAGGAACCTTTACAATTTCCTCGGGAAAAGATGGTATCCATGCAGAAAATACGGAGGATGCTTCTCTGGGCTTTGTTTATATATCGGATGGAAACTATGATATTACAGCGGAAGGCGACGGCATCGGTGCATCGGGAAGTATTCAGATTGACTCGGGCAGTTTTACGATTGAAGCCGGCGGCGGCAGCGCTGCAGTGAGTCTTAATTCCAATGGGAACTGGGAGTGGAGCCGTCCGGGAGAACAGCAGAGTTCAGAGACCACGGATGTGACCAGCAGTGTTAAAGGGATTAAGGCGGCCGGCGATCTTCTGGTAAATGGCGGCACCTTTACTATAGATACGGCAGACGATGCGCTGCATTCTAACAGCAATCTTACAATCAATGGCGGCATCTGGCAATTATCTACCGGTGATGATGGTCTTCATGCCGATGAAACGGTATCCGTGACCGCCGGGGATATTACGGTAACAAAATCTTATGAGGGAATCGAAGGAAAGGACATAGCACTTTCCGGTGGAAATATTGACCTGGTATCCAGCGATGACGGTCTGAACGGAGCCGGCGGCAATGATCAGAGCGGCAACGGCGGATTCGGCGGATTTCAGGGCGGCGGATTTGACGCGGCTTCAGACAGCTCTGTTGTGATTTCCGGTGGTGTCCTTCATATCAATGCCTCTGGTGATGGGGTGGATTCCAATGGTTCTCTGAAGGTTACTGGCGGCGAGACCTATGTATCCGGCCCGGCAGATTCGGGAAACGGGGCGTTGGATTATACTGGTGAGGCATCCATTTCCGGAGGTATATTTATTGCTGCAGGCGGTTCCGGAATGGCGCAGAATTTTACATCCTCATCGACCCAGGGCGCTATGCTGGTTTCCATTTCCGGTGATGAGAATGATAGAATCACCTTGTCAGACAGCAGTGGTCAGGAACTGCTTCAATGGACAGCGGATAAAGCTTTTTCCAGTGTGGTGATCAGCTGTCCGGAAATCTGTCAGGGGGAAACCTATACAGTGACCGCTGGCGGTGTTTCTCAGTCTGTGACCATGGATGCCTTGGTTTCCGGTTCGGGAGAAAGAATGGATGGTATGGGCAGGATGAAGGAAGGGCCTGGTTTCCAACCCTGAATCCGAATCTTATAAAAATCCTCATAGTTCTTAAAAATTATCTGCAGACCCCCGGGCTGAAGCTTTTTGCAGAATATGGGGACTTTTACCCCTTGCTTTTTACAGGGAATGGTGATAAACTAATTAAGATAACTGATTATGATTAAACTAGAGAGTGGGCGTGAGTCCACTCTTTGTACGTATTATGGGGAAAAAAGTTTAAGGAGAGTAAGTAGATTGGCAAAGAAGAATTATGAAAGTAAAACAGAGGAGCTGATTCAGCCGCTTATTGATGCGAATCATTTTGAACTGGTCGATGTGGAATGGGTCAAAGAAGGTGCAAACTGGTATTTGAGAGTATATATTGATAAGGAAGGCGGTATCGGTGTTGATGACTGTGAATTAATCAGCCGTGCTTTTGATGAGATACTGGAAAGCGAAGATTATATTTCCGAGAACTATATTTTTGAAGTGAGTTCCCCGGGGCTGGACCGGCCTTTAAAGAAGGAAAAGGATTTTGCGCGAAGCATCGGAAAAGATGTGGAGATTAAATTATATAAGGCACTGAACAAGGAGAAGGAATTTGTCGGTGTGTTAACGGATTATGATAAGGATACCATTACGATTGAATTGGACAACGGGGATACAATGGTCTTTAACCGGACAGATGTGGCTTTAATCCGTTTGGCATTTTTTTACTAGAATAGGAGGAATTTAGAAAATGAATAATGGACGTGAATTGATCGAAGCTTTAAATCAGATTGAAAAAGAAAAAGGAATCAGCAAAGATATTCTTCTGGAAGCCATGGAAAATTCTCTGGTGGCTGCCTGTAAAAATGAATACGGAAAAGCAGATAATATCCGGGTAGATATTGATCGTGAAACAGGGAATGTGGTTGTTTATGCGGAAAAGGAAGTTGTGGAAGAAGTGGAGGATGATGTTCTCCAGATCAGCCTTGCAAATGCCCGTTTAAGAGATATTAAATGTGAGCTTGGAGATATTGTTCATATTGAAGTGACTCCGAGAAACTTTGGCCGTATTGCTGCCCAGAAGGCAAAACAGGTGGTTGTTCAGAAAATTCGTGAAGAAGAACGGAAATCCTTATATCATCAGTATTATGATAAGGAAAGAGATATTGTTACCGGTATTGTTCAGCGTTATATGGGACGCAATATCAGCATCAATCTCGGAAAGGTGGATACGGTCCTTCCGGAAGCCGAACAGGTTAAAGGGGAATATTTCCAGCCGACAGAGCGTATTAAGCTCTACGTTGTGGAAGTTAAAGATACAACCAAGGGACCAAAGATTACGGTTTCCAGAACCCATCCGGAACTGGTAAAACGTTTATTTGAATATGAAGTTGCGGAGGTCAGAGACGGTACGGTAGAAATCTGCAGCATTTCCCGTGAAGCCGGATCCAGAACGAAGATCGCGGTGCGTTCCAATAATTCGGATGTAGATCCGGTCGGCGCATGTGTTGGTCTTAATGGTTCCAGAGTTAATGCTGTGGTGGATGAGCTCCGGGGTGAAAAGATTGATATTGTCAACTGGAATGAAGACCCGGCGATTTTCATTGAAAATGCTCTGAGTCCGGCAAAAGTTGTTTCTGTGACAGCAGATGAAGAAGAAAAGACTGCTTCAGTCATTGTTCCGGATTATCAGCTTTCTCTTGCGATTGGTAAGGAAGGGCAGAATGCGAGACTGGCGGCACGTTTGACGGGATATAAGATTGACATTAAGAGTGAATCCCAGGTCTGTGAAGCAGAAGCTATGGAAGATGATATCCTGATGGAAACAGATATGGAAGATTCTGTGGAAATGACAGAAAATCAGGATGTGGAGGAATAATGAGTATAAAAAAAGTTCCTTTGAGACAGTGTACCGGCTGTCATGAAATGAAAAGCAAGAAAGATATGATTCGGGTTATAAAGACAGCGGAAGGCGAGATCTGTATAGATGCCACCGGACGAAAGAACGGACGGGGAGCCTATATATGTCCAAGGATGGACTGCCTGACGAAAGCCGTAAAGAGCCGGGGATTGGAAAGGTCATTGAAAACAGCGATACCGGAATCCATATTCAGTCAGTTAAAAGAGGAGATGAGCCATATTGACAAAGAATAAAGTGATGTCTTATCTCGGTCTGGCCACCCGGGCGGGAAAAGTGCAGAGCGGCGAGTTTTCTACAGAAAAATCGGTAAAAAGCGGCAGGGCAGCGCTGGTCATGGTTGCCGAAGATGCATCAGATAATACGAAAAAGAAGTTTACAAATATGTGTACCTTTTATAAAGTGCCTATTTATATTTATGGTACGAAAGAGACATTGGGAGCTTCCATTGGGAAAGAACTTCGAGCCTCTTTAGCATTGGAAGATACTGGTTTTTGTAACGCCATAAAGAAACAGATTGATTCAGAACGGTTATAGACGGAGGTAGGTATATGTCAAAAATAAGAGTACATGAATTAGCCAAAGAATTAAATAAAAGCAGCAAAGATGTGATTTATGCACTGAAAGGTCATGGTGTGATTGTGGAAAGCCATATGAGCACTATTGGTGATGACAGTGCAGATAAAATCCGTAAATTTTTTACAGCACCGCCGGTAAAGAAACAGGAAGGGCCGAAGACTTCGGTTCAGGAAAGAACGGCAGTGCGGAATAATGGTAATGGCGGTCCGAGTGAACGCCGTCCATATAATAATAACGGACAGAACCGTCCGGGTGGTCCGGGTGAAC
>DBGCEW010000056.1:0-16584 GCA_048357495.1 Frisingicoccus sp. | reverse complement strand
ATAAAATGGTCATAGTTCGAAAAAAAGATATGCCTTTTAGGTATGACCAGGGCATAAAACTAAGTATTTGATATAAAATTGTGATTTACTTATAATGTAAGTGCAGTTAAGAGAAATTCTTTCTCTGACGGCACTTACTTTTTTTATGCACAGACCGATAATCCCAATCTCTCTGTAGATGTAATTCCTGTCGGTAAGATCACTTCTGACCTTTCTGTGTTTGCCGACTTATCCGGCAGCGTCCAGATTACATTTGGACTGGATAAATGATAGGACAGGAAGAACTGCTTATGAAACAAAAGCAGAAAATAAAAATATGCGTTGATTTGTTGATGACGGTACTGCTGATTTGTCTGATGATATATCAGATCATCGGACAGGAGCTTCACGAGTGGCTCGGTGCCGGAATGCTTGTACTCTTTTTGTTACATAATGCTCTGAATGTGAAATGGTATGGGCATTTATTCAAAGGAAAATATACTCCCTTGAGGATTATGCAGACAATTGTCAATTTGGGTGTTCTCACTACAATGCTGTGTCTTGGATTCAGTGGAATCGTGTTGTCCCGTCATGTGTTTTCCTTTGTGCAGGGAGGCCCGATGGCAACGGCAAGAATCATGCATCTTGCCGCTTCCTATTGGGGATTTGTACTAATGGGTCTTCATGCCGGTTTTCACTGGAGAATGATTTTGGGAATGGCCCGTAAATTCAAACAGAAAAAATCGCAAATATCCGTATGGGTTTTACGTTTGGTCTCCCTGGCGATTGCAGTATATGGATTATTCTGTTTTATCAGTGCAGATATTTCGTCTTATATGTTCCTGAAAAATCAATTTGTATTCTTCAATTTTGAGCAGAGTGCTGCGTCTGCGATTGCAGAATATGCGGCGATGATGGGCTTTTGGATTTTCATCGGTCATTATTTCGCCAGAGGAATCGGAAAACTGAAATGATTGAAAGCAAAGAGAAAGAAGAACTGCCATGAAGAACCGGATGCAGAGAAAAATTATTTAAGCTCACACATGTAGAGACGAATACGCTTGTCGGAGGAAATCCTGCAAGATTTATAAAAAATTATAGTAAGGAAGTTTAGAAAATGAAAATCAATGATAAAGCTGAATTTGAAAAACAGAATACTTTTGGATTTGGACAGGAGAACACCGGATATGCACAATATTTTATCGGAAAATCCTTTCTGAATCCCCTGACGAATCCAGAGGAATGTCCGGTGTTTTTAGCGAATGTGACCTTTGAACCCGGATGCCGAAACAACTGGCATATTCATCATGCAGACAAAGGCGGTGGACAAATTCTGATCTGCACAGCAGGTGAAGGATGGTATCAGGAGGAAGGAAAAGAAGCGATGAGCCTGATTCCCGGCAGTGTCATCACGATTCCGCCGGAAGTAAAGCACTGGCACGGAGCAAAAGCGGACAGCTGGTTCAGTCACATTGCCGTTGAAATTCCCGGTGATAACAACAGCAACGAATGGTGCGAGCCGGTATCTGATGATGTGTATCAGCATTTGAAATAAGGAGTAAAGACATGTTAGGAAATTTTAATTATTGCAATCCTACCAAACTCTATTTTGGTGAGGAATCACTGAACTATCTGAAAGAGGAACTGTTAAAGTACGGCAAAAATATCATGCTGACCTATGGCGGCGGCTCCATTAAAAAAAACGGTATCTACGGGAAGATTATTGATATTCTCAATGCAAACGGAAAAACGGTTGTTGAGGATTCCGGTGTTATGCCGAACCCGACTGTCGAGAAACTATATGAGGGCTGCAGGCTGGCAAAGGAAAACAGCATCGACCTGATTCTTGCCGTAGGCGGCGGATCTGTCTGTGATTATGCTAAAGCGGTTTCCGTTTCCGCTTATTGTGAGGAGGATCCGTGGGAAAAATACTATCTTCGCATGGAGGATGTGAACAATAAAATTATCCCTGTGGGCTGTGTACTGACAATGGTGGGTACCGGCTCTGAGATGAACGGTGGCGCTGTTATCACCAATCATGAGCAGAAGCTGAAAATTGGTCATGTATTCGATGAGAATGTGTTTCCGAAATTTGCCATCCTGAATCCTGTTTTTACCCTGACGCTTCCCCGTCAGCAGATGGTTGCAGGCTTCTATGACATTATGAATCACATTACCGAACAGTATTTCTCCGGAGAAGATGACAATACCTCTGACTATATTATGGAAGGTCTTATGAAATCGTTGATTCATTCCTCGAGGCTTGCGATTCAAAATCCTGCTGATTATGAGGCCCGGAGCAACATTATGTGGACGGCGACATGGGCGCTGAATACACTGATCGCCAAAGGAAAAAGCACCGATTGGATGGTGCATATGATTGGTCAGTCCATTGGCGCTTATACAAATGCCACTCACGGTATGACGCTGTCTGCTGTTTCCATGGCATACTACCGCCATATCTGTCCATACGGACTTCATAAATTTAAAAGATTTGCTGAAAATGTATGGAATGTCCGTACTGACGGAAAAACGGATGAGCAAATTGCCGCTGAAGGACTTGACTGTATGGAGGACTGGATGAATGCGTTGGGGCTTGTGATGAATATCAGTGATCTGGGCGTAACAGAGGATATGCTTGACGGTATTGCAAAAGCCTCATTCCCTATGGAGGGCGGATATAAAGTTCTCAGTTACAATGAAATCGTGGATATTTTGAAGCAGAGCATGTAATGATGAATCCGTCAAAACCGTTATTTACAAACAGGGATTTGAAAAAGCTGATTTTTCCCTTGTTTATGGAACAGCTGCTTACCATGCTGGTGGGCATTGCCGATGTTTTTGCAGTAAGCTTTGTCGGTGAGGCGGCAGTGTCCGGTGTATCTCTGGTAAATGCCTTTAATACAATCTTTATTTATTTGTTTACCGCACTGGCTTCCGGCGGTGCGGTAGTTATCAGCCAGTATATTGGCAGGAATGAACATGCCACGGCAGGCGAAGCCTCCAGTCAGTTGTTTACCTCCTCAATGCTGTTTTCTGTTATTACAGCGGTGGTGATTCTTTGGGTTAACGAGCCGCTGATGCGGATAATGTTCGGTCGGGTAGAACCGGATGTAATGGACGCTTGTGTAACTTATCTCCGTATTTCTGCCTATTCCTATCCGGCACTGGCGGCGTATAATGCCGGGGCTGCGCTTTATCGAAGCTTTGGGAAAACCAGCACCACTATGTATATTTCGGCGATTGGGAATCTTATCAATGTAGCCGGCAACCTGATTGGTGTGTTCGTGCTGAAAGCAGGCATTGCGGGGGTTGCCTATCCGTCACTGATCGCAAGAGCATTTTCGGCGATGGCTATTACGATTTTATGTTTTTCAGGGAAGAATCCGATATGCTACCGGATAAACCGTATCTTTGACTGGAATAAGAAATTGCAGCATCAAATGCTGCGAATTGCCGTTCCAAATGGTTTGGAAAGCGGTGTCTTTCAGCTTGTGAAGGTAGCGTTAAGCAGTATTGTGGCGCTGTTCGGTACGTATCAAATTGCGGCAAACGGAATTGCACAAAGCATTTGGGGATTGGCTGCCCTTGCAGGTATGACGATGGGACCGGTGTTTATCACTGTTATCGGGCAGTGCATGGGGGCTGGAGATACTCAGGCGGCAGAATATTATTTTAAAAAGCTATTAAAGATAAACCTGTTGTTTTCGGTTGTCTGGAACGGCCTGATTTTTGTACTGACGCCATTTTTTATGCGGCTTTATTCCTTGGCGGAGGAAACAAAACATCTGGTTATTCTGTTGGTGCTGATTCACAGCATATTTAACTCCATAGCGTTTCCCTTTGCAGATCCTTTCGGAAAGGGGCTCCGTGCAACCGGAGATGTGAAGTTTACCACTGCCGTTTCGCTTATAACGACCATTGCTGTGCGTCTGATATTCTCATTGATGTTCGGCATCGGATTTGATTTGGGTGTAATCGGAATAGCATATGCCATGTGCCTTGATTGGGTGCTCAGAGGGATTGTCTTCTGGTTCAGGTTCAGGCAGAATAAGTGGAAGCAGTTTAAAGTAATTTAAGCAGACAGGAGGTTAATGAAGTTATCATTGTAAAATAGCGGATCCGTTCCTGGAGATCTTCGTCCGGCTTGCGGCTTATGCCGGCATCAGAGCGTCCTTTGGTTTGTATCATGATACTTACAACTGCATAGCTTTCTTAGCCCACACGTTGTCTTTTAAGATTGTTCTCCCGATACCTATCAGGTCTGCCTTTTCCTGCTTCAAGAGCATTTCGGCTGTTTCAGCGTCAACAATGCCACCCGTTAAGACAACGGGAATGGAAACGCTGTCTTTGATTACTTTTGACAGTTCATCAAAATATCCCGGTTTATGGAATGTTGGGTTAATATAGCCACAAAAACCGCCGGATATATCTATAAAATCAATTCCGGCTTTTTCAAATTCCTTTACAGCAAGTATGCTGTCCTCTACGGTACTTCCGCCTGCCATATAATCGCAAGCTCCTAATCGCAGTGCAAGTGGGTAATCATTTCCCACTGCTTCACGAATGGATTCAATGATTTCTAAATGCAGTTTTATCCGTCCGCGGATTGTCTTTCCGGTATACAATATATCCGCCGGCAGATTTTTCTTCATAATAGTCAAAAGTCTTTGATGTAGCTTTTCCACTCTCATCGGCCTTAGAAATTGCCATTGGCGGCATGACAAGACGGTTTTTGAGTTCCATATTATTAATTTTAATGCCTGTGTTGAATAACCTCATATTCGCACCTTACTTACTTTTTCCGTACATTTGTAAGTATAGCATGATATAATTAATAAAAACAGAACGCACTTTTAAGGTAGATACTATCAAAAAGGAGAGTATTGAGTTGGAACACGAAGAATTTTTTTGTAAAGAAGTTGATGTCCGTCCCTTTGCTTATGCGATTTCTTTAATAGATGAAAAGTGGAAAATGCACATTTTATTTTGGCTATGGAAAAAAGAAACCCTACGGTACGGCGAATTAAAACGTGCATTGGGAAATGTAACACATAAAATGCTTTCAAATCAGCTAAAGGAATTAGAAGCTGATGGAATTATTATCCGTAAAGAGTATCCGCAGGTTCCACCGAAAGTAGAATACAGTCTATCAGAAGTAGGGAACACTTTAATGCCTATTCTTCAATTATTCTGTAAGTGGGGATATGAGCATATCACGGACGATTGGATGTTATAAATTAAAAATATCATTGTATGGAAAATGCTGTACAGTGATTTTTTTGTACGGAATAGAGGGGATGATTTTTATATGGATTATTTCCATATTTGCATGATATACTAAGCTATAAAATGATGTTACAATACGAGTTTTATATGGGAGGGACTGCTATGGAGATAAGAGTGCTGAAATATTTTCTTACCGTTGCCCGGGAGGAAGGCATTAATCGTGCAGCGGAGGTCTTGCATATTACACAACCCACATTGAGCCGGCAGTTATCACAGTTGGAGGAAGAAGTCGGTGTAAAATTGTTCCACAGGGGGGCAAGGAAAATTACACTTACAAATGAAGGAATCCTGTTAAGGAGGCGGGCGGAGGAAATCCTGGCGCTGGTAGACCGGACAGAAGCGGAACTGACTCAGCAGGAAGAACTTGTAGAAGGCAGAATTGTTATCGGCTGTGGAGAATTGGCAGCAGTTCAGATTCTGCCAAAAATGATTCAGACCTTTAATCAGAAATATCCCCTGGTCACTTATGATATTTTTACAGCAAATGCGGATTTGGTAAAGGAACAGATGGAAAAAGGCCTCATTGATATCGGGGTATTGCTGGAACCGATTGATATAGAGAAATTTGACTTTATCCGTCTGACAAAAAAAGAGCGGTGGATTGTTTTGATGCGGCCAGATGACCCGTTGGCAGAAAAGGACAGGATCACAGCAAAGGATTTGGAAGGATTGCCGTTGATTTTGCCCCGCCGGCAGAATGTACAGAATGAGGTCGCCAACTGGTTTGGGGATTCTTTTCAGAAAGTTCAGATCCTGTTTACCAGTAATTTCAATACGAACAGTGCCATAATGGTTCAGGGAGGACTCGGATATTCGTTGGTTATTGAAGGGGCGATACCGTTTTGGGATAAAGAAAAAATGACGTATCGACCATTGGAACCGGAGCTCGTTGCCAGTAGTGTACTGGCGTGGAAAAAACAGCAGCCCTTTAGTTTGGCAGCCGCTAAGTTCATAGAGCATATGAAATGCTTTCTGAGCATAAGTCGTGTATGAAAACCAAGTATTTGATATAATACAAACCTGTTTTTATAATATAGGTGTAGGAAAGGTGAGATTCACCTTGTCCGGCACCTATATTTTTTATACAGAAATATATGAGAAATTGAGATGAGGAGAGGATTAAAATGACAAAAGTAACCGCAGGGCGTGATCAGTTAGGTGATTTTGCACCGAAATTTGCACAGTTAAATGATGAGGTACTGTTTGGGGAGGTTTGGTCGAGAGAGGATAAGCTGTCGGCCAGAGACCGCAGCATGGTTACAGTGACAGCGCTGATGGCAAGTGGTGTGCTGGACAGTTCCCTGGAGTTTCACATCCGGAATGCGAAAAACCACGGTGTGACTGCAGTGGAAATGTCGGAAATCCTGACTCATGCGGCTTTTTATGCCGGATGGCCTAAAGCATGGGCAGCCTTTAAAATGGCAAAAGAAGTATACAGTGAAGCATAGACAGATGATGTTCGAATAAGAGAATTGGAGGTAAAACGGATGAAAAAAATGGGAGCTATTTTATTGACACTTTGTATGACCATATCCCTCGCAGCCTGTGCAGGGAACAGTCCTCAGGCAAAAACAGGTTCTTTGGATACAGCGGATACTGCCGTTAAAGGAATCAATGAATCGGAAGGAAGTATGGATTCCGAAACAAAGAGCGGCAATGAACAAACCAATGAAAGGGCGGCAGAACCGGATACGAAGACAGCAGATACAAATATTTTAGTGACTTATTTTTCGGCAACAGGCACGACAAAAGGTGTCGCTCAGACGATTGCAGATACTTTAGGTGCAGACCTTTACGAAATTGTTCCTGCAGAGCCATATACAGAGGCTGACCTGAATTATAACGATGATCACAGCAGATCTACTGTTGAAATGAATGATCCGTCTGCGCGTCCGGCTATCTCAGGTTCCGTGGAAAATATGGAGCAGTATGACATTGTGTTTGTTGGCTATCCGATCTGGTGGTATGATGCGCCGAGAATTATGAGTACATTTATGGAAAGCTATGATTTCTCCGGGAAAACTATTGTGCCGTTTTGTACTTCCGGAGGAAGCGGTATCGGTTCCAGCGGAGAAAATCTGGAAGCATTAACCGATGGCGCCCGATGGCTTTCCGGTCAGCGGTTAAATAGCGGCAGTTCGGGGGAGGAAATTGCAGGATGGATCGAAAGTCTTGGACTGAATGGATAAAGAGCAGGGAAGGAAGTGCACATTAATGGAATATAGAAAGTTACCAAAGGGAAGGGAAGAGATCAGTATTCTTGGCCTGGGCACAAGCTCCATTCAGGCATCCGGCGAAAAAGAAATTGAAGAAGTTGTATCATTTGCAATAGAGAATGGAATCAATTTTTTTGATATGGCATCATCGGAGGCAAAGCCTTTTGAAGCCTATGGAAGAGCCATAGACGGGCGGCGGGAACAGGTGTATTTTCAGCTTCATTTTGGAGCCAATTATGAAACCGGGACATACGGATGGACAACAGATCTGGATACGGTGAAACGTTCTGTGGAATGGCAGATGAAAATGCTCCGGACGGATTATATTGATTTTGGATTTATTCACTGTATAGATGAAGGGCCTGATTTGCAGGCTGTACAAAAAAGCGGCATTCTTGACTATATCATGCAATTAAAAACACAGGGAGTAGTACGGCATATCGGACTGTCCTCCCATACCCCGAAGCTGGTAAATCAAATATTGGATATGGATATCTTAGATATGCTGATGTTCAGCATTAATCCCGGCTATGATTACCAGCATGGAACACGGCCGGATTATGAAACGGGCAGTTATGCGGTGGGGAGCGCAGGGGAACGGATGAACCTGTATCGTCGCTGTGAGAAGGAAGGCGTGGGTATTTCCGTAATGAAAGCCTTTAGCGGCGGTCAGCTGCTGGACGCAAAAACCTCGCCCTTTGGAAAGGCACTAACGGAATACCAGTGTATTCAGTATGCGCTGGATAAGCCGGGGGTTTTAACTGTTCTTCCTGGTATTCGGAATAAAAAGGATTTATATCGGATATTAGGCTTTTGTAAAGCATTGGAGGAGGAAAAGGATTATTCCATTCTTGGCACCTTTGTACCTCAGGATGCCGAAGGGGTGTGCGTATACTGCAATCATTGCCAGCCCTGTCCGGCAGGACTGAATGTGGGCTTGATGAACAAGTATTATGATTTATCTATGGCGGGCGATCATCTGGCCTATGAACATTATCAGAAGCTGGAGGTAAAGGCAGATCAGTGTATCCAATGCGGTCACTGCAATAAACGGTGTCCTTTCCATGTAAATCAGATTGAAAGAATGGAGAAGATTCATGAGTATTTTGAAGGTGAAAGGAACCATTGATCTTGAATAAAATAATTTTTAGGAGGACTTTATAATGCATAAGAAAATTTTAGTTGCTTATTTTTCTGCAAGCGGTGTGACCGCAAAAGCAGCATGGAAACTGTCAGAATCTATTGGAGCTGACTTATACGAAATCAAGCCGGATATTCCTTATACTTCTTCGGATTTAAACTGGATGGATAAAAAAAGCCGCAGCTCGGTTGAAATGAATCATCCTGCTTCACGTCCTGCCATTGCTGAAAAACTTCAGGGAATGGATGAATATGATGTGGTTTTTGTAGGATTCCCAATATGGTGGTATACAGCGCCAACAATTATTCATACATTTCTTGAAAGTTATGATTTCTCAGGAAAGACAATTGTGCCTTTTGCAACCTCGGGAGGCAGCGGCATGGGCAGGACGAATACAAAGCTTGCAGCAAGCTGCAAAGGAGCGACGCTGCTTCCAGGAAAATTACTGAACGGACATTTGGAAGAGGTAGACCTAAAGGCATGGGTCGAAAGTTTGCGGCTCTGATTATTTCGAGACAGGAGGAACTTTATGGTGAAAATGATTCAGAGATGAGTATTCAAAAATTTTGGGTAGTATTGCTGTGCTTTTTCAGCCTGACAGCCGAAACGGCACCGGTCGGTGAAATAATCAGGGCTGTGGTACATTATACGGAAGGCCTGCAGGAAAAAACAGGGTATGAAAGGGAATTGACCGAAGAATATCAAATCGAAGATTTTCCCATTGTCCTGCAAATGCCGGAATTGCCAACAGGCTGTGAGATTACGGCGCTGACCATGGTATTGAATTATTATGGATATTCTGTAGATAAAGTAAGTATGGCCTCAAATTTTTTACCTTTGGCAGATGGCGATTTATATTATGGAGAAAATGGAAAACTTTATGGTCCGGATATGAACCGGTATTTTGTTGGAAATCCATTTTCAGAAGGCGGAATTATATGCGGTACTCAGGCTATAGTCACTGCGGACGATACATATTTACATATGCAGGAGAGTTTATACGGGGCAAAGGACATCACCGGAAGTTCTGTGGATGCGTTATATAATAGAGTCAGCCAGAATCAGCCGGTGATTGTATGGGTAACAATCGGTATGGAGGACCGGAATGAAGTTCAGGGATGGTATACGGAAAATGGTTCCTATGTGGAATGGAGTACGAATGACCATGGTGCTGTTTTGATAGGATATACCGATACCACAGTGATGATTTCAGACCCTGTTTCAGGTCGGATGACGTATAACCGGGCACAATTTGAAAAGGTGTTCATGGAACGTGGTTCAAAGTGCGTAGTGATAGCATAAATATTTGAAATGAGTGTTCAACAAAAACATAAAGATAAAGGAGATGACAGCCATGGGCAATCAATCAATTATTTTGCGGGGGAAACGATGGGGAAAGTTTTTGGTAAATTATATAAAAGAGCGGTCAAGGGGATTGGATTTCAGTATGCTCTATGTGGGAGAGCTCCAGAGGAATACCGAAGCCTTTCACGGATACAGCATGACGGATGAGGGAGACATGAAAAGAATGCTTCAGGCAATTCCCGTCGATGCCGGTAAATCCGCCTTTTTAGATGTGGGATGAGGCAAGGGAATGTGCATGAAATGCGCTGTGGAGAGTGGCTATAAAAAAGTTGCCGGTCTGGATTTGGACAAGCATCTGTTAGATATTGCCATGAAAAATATGAAGAAATTAAATATGGAGGTTTCCTGTATTTATGTAAATGCTGTAGAATTTACAGAGTATGCGGATTATGATGTTTTTTATTTTTACAATCCCTTCGGAAAGGAAATCTTTAAAAAGGTGATTCAGAAGATTAAAGACAGCCAGATTGAACATAACCGGGAAATCTGGGTGGCATACTATCATCCGGTTTTTGGAAAGTTGTTTGTTGATGCCGGATTTATCATGGAAAAGGAGCTTCATGACCGGACCAGAGATACAACAACCCATTTTTACCGGTATCCAAAATGGGAACTTTAAGAATGTGTGAGAAAAAATATTCGAAAAGATATTGACAAATCTTGGAGCTGTTTATATAATGTAAAAATGGTTAGCAAAAGCTAACCGTTTTTTGAAGCCGATGGTTAGTCAAAACTAATCAAATGGCATTAAAGATAAAAAATGAGTGTTAGGAGTAAGGTGTACAGCAAATGATTGATAAAAAACTGCTTCGATTACTAGGCGAAAACAAAAAATACATTTTTTATACAACAGCATTGATGGTGGTTGGTCTTTTGGCCAATATTGTTATCACTGCCAGCATCTGTCGTGCTATCGAGTTTACCGCGCATTTTAAGGAAGAGGGCGGGGATACCACGGTCTTTCTGTGGCTGGCTCTGACTGGTCTGGCGGCGGTTATCCTGCGCTATGTTTCTGCAAGGCTTGCAGGAGAATGGAAGGAGCTTCTCGGCAGGAAGGTGAAAAAGGATCTGCGTGAGCGTGTATATCATAAAATCGTGAAGCTGGGTGTCCGGTCTGCGGATGGAATGGGTATGGCTGGTCTTACGCAGGTAGCAATGGAAGGAATCGAGCAGCTTGATCTTTATTATACGACCTACATTCCCCAGTTTTTCTATGCGATGACAGCGCCTGTGATCCTCTTTGGAATGACTGTATGGATCGACTGGCGTGTTGCCCTGGTATTGCTTGCCTGTGTGCCTCTGATTCCTCTTTCTATTATTGCGGTTTCCAAATATGCAAAGAAAATATTTGTAAGATATTGGAACCAATATACTTCTATGGGGGATGATTTTCTTGACCGTGTACAGGGGCATACTGAACTGAAAATCTTTCAGGCGGACGGCGCACAGCACATGAAAATGAATGAAACCAGCGAAGAGTTCCGTAAGATTACCATGAAGGTTCTCGTGATGCAGCTTGCCAGCACGACGATTATGGATCTGGTGGCCTATGGCGGTGCCGGGGTTGGGATTGCTTTTGCGGTATCCGGTGTTTTGAAGGGAAGGCTGTCCCCTTTTTCAGCATTGTTCCTGATTCTTGTTGCAGTGGATTTCTTTTTACCTCTTCGTGCCTTTGGTTCTGCTTTCCATGTGGCGATGAACGGGGCAAGCGCCGGCAATAAAATACTTTCTTTATTCGAGCAGCCGGACCCGGTGTGGGGAGAAGAGACAGTAGTGAACAGAACTCTGAAGGTTGAAAATGTGACCTTTTCCTATGATGGCCGGCGGGATGTGCTGAAAAATGTCAATATGTGTTTTCCGGAGGTTGGGATGACTGCTATCGTCGGTGAATCGGGCTGTGGCAAATCGACGGTTGTCAATATGCTGCTTGGGGCATTCCATCCTCAATCGGGAAGGGTAACGGTGGGAGAGAAACCTATCGAAAGCCTGGCAAGGGAAAGCTATTATGCGCATCTTGCAGTGGTTAGCTATAATACATATATTTTTAACGAAACCGTTCGGGAAAATTTTCTGCTTGTCAATAAAAACGTAACAGATGAAGAAATTTACAGGGCGCTTGAGAAGGTCAATCTTGCCGGATTTATTTCTGAAAATGGCGGACTTGACAAAGTGATTACAGAGGATGCTTCGAATATCTCAGGCGGACAGAAACAACGGCTTGCCCTTGCGGTCAATCTTGTGTCGGATAAGGATATCTATGTGTTTGATGAGGCAACAAGTAATATCGATATTGAGAGTGAAACAATTATTATGGCAAATATCAGGGAGCTGTCTGAAGCCAAGTCGGTCATTGTGATTTCACACCGCCTTGCCAATATAGTTCCTGCCGATTACATTTATTATCTGGAATCCGGCCGGGTGGCAGAGATGGGGACCCATACTGAATTGATGGCGAAACAGGGTGGATACGCAAAGCTTTATCAGGCACAGAAAAATCTGGAAGAGGGCTGCAGCGTTTCTTTGAAAATGAGGAGGAAGGTGTATGCGTAAAAAAAATAATCTCCGCAGAAGCGGGGCCAGAATAATGGCGAGCCTGATGACGCTGCTGGGCAGCCTTGCTTATATTATGATCCTTGCAGTGATTAACGGTTCTCTTGGTTTTCTCTGCGCAATGGGCGTTCCCCTTTTTGGTGCAGTGGGCATTGCAAAAGTCCTGGGGGAAACAGTGGCTGTTTCTTATGAAGCTATCCTTGCCCTGGTTGTCGGATGCGGTATCTTACGGGGAATCCTTCGCTATTTTGAACAGTATTCCAATCATTATATCGCATTCCGTCTGCTGGCAGCGCTTCGTGACCGGATTTTCGGTGCCCTGCGGGTATTGTGTCCAGCTAAGCTGGAGGGTAAGAAAAAAGGATCCATTATTGCAATGATTACTTCAGACATAGAAACGCTGGAGGTGTTTTATGCCCATACCATTTCCCCGGTCTGTATCGCCGTTCTTGTATCCTTCTGTGTGGTGATGTTTGTGGGGATGGTTTCAAGCTGGTGGCTGGCACTGGTGGCGCTGGCAGGCTTTATAACGGTGGGCATCCTTTTGCCTTTGTTTTTTTCCGGCAAACTGAAAGCGTCCGGCGTGAAATACCGCAGGGAATTTGCAGCCTTCAATGCCTACTTTCTCGACAGCATCAAGGGGATTAAGGATATTGTTTTGAATAATGGGGGAAGGGAACGTGAAAGGGAAGTGAATCGACGCTCGGACCTTCTTCTTGATGAAACGAGGAAGATGAAACGTGAGATTACCAAAGCTTCTTCAGCCACAGAATTGTGTGTGTCTTTCTTTATCATTGCCGCTCTTGCAATCGGTATTTTCCTTGTGATAAACGATGTGCTTACAGTCGGCAGAATGATTATCGGTGTGGCTGCTATATTCAGTTCTTTCGGTCCCGTTATTGCAATTTCAGCGCTGCCGGGAAATTTGACACAGACCTTTGCAGCGGGTGACCGGGTATTAAATCTTCTGGCCGAGGAACCGGCAGTCGTTCCCGTCAAACAGGGAAAAAGCATAGAATATAAAAACCTTTCCGTAAACCGTCTGTCCTTTTCCTATGATGGAGAAACGCAGGTATTGTCGGACCTCTGTATGCATGCCGAAAAAGGCGAGATTATCGGCATTATCGGGGAATCCGGATGCGGAAAATCAACTTTTTTGAAGCTGCTTCTGCGTTTCTGGCAGAAAAGCCACGGTGAAATCAATTATAACGGTATGGATATCGAAGAGATTGACACAGAATCACTGCTCCGAAATGTTACAATGGTCAGTCAGGCCACCTATCTGTTTGACGAAACCATTGAGGAGAATCTTCGTATTGCAAAACCCGATGCCACACAGGAGGAGATGGAAAATGCGTGCAGGATGGCAGCAGTCCACGATTTTATTTGTTCCCTTCCGGAGGGATACCGGACAAGGGCGGGGGCCCTTGGTGACCATTTTTCAGCAGGAGAAAAGCAGCGGCTCGGTCTTGCGCGTGCATTTTTGCGCGGAAGTGGACTGATCTTGCTGGATGAGCCGACCAGCAACGTGGATAGCATCAATGAAGGGATTATTTTGAAAGCATTGAGGGAGCAGAAAGACAGAAAAAGTATTATTCTTGTATCCCACCGTGAGTCCACGATGGCGATTGCAGACCGGATTTACTGCGTAAAGGAGGGACGGATGTATGAGCAGAATCGAGAGCAGGCGTGAGCGGGAGAAGCGTATGGTCAGTCTTATGATAAGTTTGTATTGTCATAAAAATCACGGGGTCCATGGAGAAATCTGTTCGGACTGCAGAGAGCTGAGAGATTATGCAATGCTCCGCAGTGATCAATGTCCCTTTATGGAAACAAAAACTTTTTGCTCAAATTGTAAGGTACATTGCTATAAAGCGGAAATGCGTGAAAAAATCCGTGAAGTTATGCGCTTTTCCGGACCGAGGATGCTGCTGTATCATCCATTGATGGCAATTTGTCACAGGATTGAAAGTAATAAAGAAAAGAAAGGATTGGAGAGAGAAAATGAGAATTAAGAAAATGCTTTGGATGGTTCTTGGATGTATGGGTTTGGGACTTGGGGCGATTGGCGCAGTAATTCCGATGCTTCCGGCCTTTCCTTTTCTGCTGCTGGCATCCTTTAGCTTTGCAAAGAGTTCTGAGAGACTGAATACCTGGTTTATTCATACAAAGATATACAAAAATAATCTGGAAAGCTATGTCAAAGGTCAGGGAATGACCCGGGCAGCAAAAATACGTGTCATGGCAATGATAACAATTTTGATGTCCATTGGTTTTACGATCATGTTTATGAAAGCCATATATATTCCCTGTATGATTCTCGGAGGTGTCTGGCTTTTTCATATTCTTTATTTTATCTTTGGTGTAAGAACATGCCGGTTGGATGTGGTCGGATAAACATGGCGTTATCAATTATTTATTTGTTATTTTGAGATAGTTCTGAAATATTGACAATTTTAATTGTTGGACTTCCTATTGCAGTTCTGGCATCCGCGCATTACAAATGGGACTGTTTGATGATGGAATTTACGAGCTGTAAGGGATGGTAATCATTGTAATATAATCTCTTTGGTTTTTAATGGCCATTTCGTTTAATCCTTCTTCGTAGGCATAGCCGGTAAGGGTTAGACGGTGTTCATTGGCGTATGCCAGAATGGCTTCGTAAATGTTCGGGAGAGTTCCCCAATCCCCAATACAAAAGGCGCGCAGATATTTACCGCCAGGCAGTACCTCATCGTATATCTCAGAGGTGTCGGGGCAGTAGGCGTAGAATGAAGTGTAGTGGCTGAAGTCACGTTTCCGGATACTGTCTATGGAAATACGGCTCTCAAAATTATCATAGAGATGAAAGAGCTTTTTTAAACGAAGGGAAAATTCAGCGGCAACAGAGAAATCCGCAGCGTCATAGGTTCCTGAAATCGGGGAGGAAAGAATGATTTTTCTTTTTTTCCATTATCTGGGAAAAAGATTCATCAGATGGTCCTGTAACATATTCACGGATTTCATCGATGGACAGACCGATTTTGCGCAGGGTCAAAATCAGTTCCAACCGGGCAAACTGAAAGCAGGTATAATAGTGATATCCGTTTTTTTCGATGATTTCCGGGGAAAACAGCCCAATGTTATTGTAATAATGCAGGGTGCGTTTGTTGATGCCGGTCAGTTTTGCAAATTCGCCGGAGGTATATAAATAATTTTTCTCTTTCATAAAAAAACTCCTTGACTGTACAGTAACTGTACATTATATGATATGTTATGATCCAAGAGATATCAATAATGGAGGGAAATTTTTATGAAATTTATGTTAGCCAAGGAAGATCAGTGGCCGGAGATAAAAAAAATCTATCTGGAAGCCTTTCCGAAACGTGAAAGAAAGCCCTGTTTTGCGCTGCGCTATTCTGTCAGAAGGAAGAAAGCCGTAATCATGACGGCTGTTGAGGGAAACCGGCTTCTGGGATTTGCAGTTCTTATTCCATATAAAGATATGGTTATGGTGGATTATCTGGCAGTGTCTGACAAAATCCGAAGCCGGGGAACGGGAAGCTATATCATGAAAAATGTGTGTCAGCAATTCAGAAATAAGAAAGTGGTTCTTCTTATAGAGCGTTTAGAGGATACTGCGGAAAACAGCAGACAGCGCATTGCCCGCCGGGAATTTTATCTGAAAAACGGATTTGAATCCGCGAATATTTTTATAACAGGGGCCGGTGGAAATATGGAAATTTTGCATTATGGCGGGGACCTTTCCAGGGAAGGGTATATCCGTCTGCAAAAATATGCTCTGGGAAGGTTGTTTTTCCGGTTGTCGAATATTAAAATCACAGATGAAGTGGCCGTGTGACGGGAAGATGTACTATTGGGAGGTTTGTTGAATGATGAAGACAATATTTTAAAATCAGAATTTGAAAACCACGATTTTATAAGTGGTTATTGAAGC
Organism: Frisingicoccus sp.; assembly: GCA_048357495.1. Lineage (GTDB taxonomy): Bacteria > Bacillota > Clostridia > Lachnospirales > Lachnospiraceae > Frisingicoccus. The sequence continues at coordinate 107 of DBGCEW010000056.1, read as the reverse complement.
TCACAGAGTTTTAATAAAATCCTCCAAAAGCCTTGAAAACAAAGGATTTATCGCAATGTGTTCGCCTTATCCCTTTATATGATTTCACACTGTTTTACCCTTGTCCT
>DBGCEW010000055.1:0-10705 GCA_048357495.1 Frisingicoccus sp. | reverse complement strand
CATTAAAGTTGTGGACTAACTGATCTGTCTGTTTTGTAAAGCGTCCGCCCCATAATTTTAATTCCATGTGGATTCACTTCTTTCTATGGTAATATATTTCTTCACAATATTAGCCTATTTTATCTGAAAATGCAAGAAAAATAGTGACAAAATAAGACAGGGGATTTATAATTGCAGGGAAATGATTTTTTCTTCCAAAATAGTATCTTTACAAGAAAAAATGTCTATGCTATAATATCACGGTATGACAAATAACCCGTGCTCAGATACAGGAAACTCCAACCTGATCCTGGCATGCGGCAATTTAAATTTTAGGAGGAATTGTAAGATGATTACAGCAGAAATGAAAAAAGAAATTATCGCAACATACGGAAGAACAGCAGAAGATACAGGTTCACCGGAAGTACAGATTGCTTTATTAACAGCAAGAATCAGCGATTTAACAGAGCACCTTAAAGTGCATAAAAAAGACCATCATTCCAGACGCGGTCTGTTAAAAATGGTTGGTCAGAGACGTGGTATGCTTGACTATCTTAAGAAAACAGATATCGAAAGATACAGAGCTATCGTTCAGAAATTAGGCTTAAGAAAATAATTTTTGCATTGTGGGATGGAGCTTTCCATCCCACTATTTGCATCAACAGACAGAAAAGTTTTACATGCTTTCACAGGAATTTTCAACTCGAGACCACTGAAAAGCGTATATTGGAGAATATACTTTTTTCAGTAGTTTCGATGAGTTCCTGTGAAAATATCATATATTTTTATAAGGAGAATGATTATGTCAAAAGAGTACAAGAGCTATTCTATGGAACTGGCAGGAAGAACACTTCGCGTGGATATCGGCCGCGTTGCAAAACAGGCGAATGGTGCTGCATATATGCACTATGGTGATACGGTGGTTCTGTCCACAGCGACTGCATCTGAAAAACCGAGAGAAGGAATTGATTTCTTCCCTTTAAGTGTTGAATTCGAAGAGAAGATGTATTCTGTCGGTAAGATTCCGGGGGGATTTAATAAACGAGAGGGTAAAGCCAGCGAGCATGCAGTTCTGACTTCCCGTGTTATTGACCGTCCGATGCGTCCGTTATTCCCGAAGGATTACCGGAATGATGTGACATTAAACAACCTTGTTATGAGCGTTGATCCGGATGCGAATCCGGAAGTCGTTGCGATGCTGGGTTCTGCGATTGCAACAGCCATTTCTGATATTCCTTTTGACGGACCGATTGCAGCAACACAGGTTGGTCTCATCGATGGAAAATTTGTTTTTAATCCGACAACGGATGAAAGAAATATTTCGGATTTGGCTCTGACGGTTGCTTCAACCCGTGAAAAGGTTATTATGATTGAAGCCGGCGCTAATGAAGTTCCGGAAGATACAATGATTGAAGCGATTTTTGCAGCCCATGAAATGAATCAGGAAATCATTAAGTTTATCGACACGATCGTTGCCGAATGCGGTAAGGAAAAACATGCGTATACAAGCTGTGCGGTTCCGGAAGAGCTGTTCGCAGCCATCAAAGAAATCGTTCCTCCGGAAGTGATGGAGGAAGCGGTATTTACCGATGAAAAGCAGATTCGTGACGAAAATATCCGTGAAATTAAAGAAAAACTTGCAGAGGCTTTTGCAGATAATGAAGAATGGCTGGAACTGGTGGATGAAGCTGTGTACCAGTACCAGAAAAAGACGGTTCGCAAGATGATTTTAAAAGACCACAAACGTCCAGATGGCCGTGCCCTGAATCAGATTCGTCCACTGGCAGCAGAAGTAGACCTTGTTCCGAGAGTTCACGGCTCTGCGATGTTTACACGTGGACAGACTCAGATCTGTACAGTAACAACACTGGCGCCGTTGTCCGAGGCTCAGCGTATTGACGGACTGGATCTGACAGTGACATCCAAACGTTATATGCACCACTATAATTTCCCGTCCTACTCTGTAGGCGAAACAAAACCTTCCAGAGGTCCGGGACGCCGTGAAATCGGTCATGGTGCTCTGGCTGAAAAAGCGCTTGTGCCGGTGCTTCCGTCAACCGAGGAATTCCCATATGCGATTCGTACCGTTTCCGAAACGTTTGAATCCAATGGTTCTACATCCCAGGCAAGTATCTGTGCATCCACCATGTCTCTGATGGCTGCCGGTGTGCCGATTAAGAAACAGGTTGCGGGGATTTCCGCAGGTCTTGTTACCGGAGATACGGACGATGACTATGTTGTATTAACGGATATCCAGGGACTGGAAGATTTCTTTGGCGATATGGACTTTAAGGTTGCAGGTACACATGACGGTATTACAGCAATCCAGATGGATATTAAGATTCATGGTCTGACCCGTCCGATCATCGAAGAAGCGATTCGCCGTACAAAAGAAGCCCGTGAATACATCATCAATGAAGTACTTACTCCGGCAATTGCAGAACCTCGTAAAGAAGTTGGCGAATACGCACCAAAGATTACTCAGATTATGATCGATCCTCAGAAGATCGGTGATGTTGTCGGCGCTAAAGGTAAAGTCATCAATCAGATTATCGATGAAACCGGTGTGAAGATCGATATCACAGACGATGGCGCTGTGGCTGTCTGCGGACTTGAAAAAGAAAATATCAACAAAGCGATCGAAATGATTCAGATGATCGCTTCCGATTTTGAAGAAGGAAAGATTTATGTCGGCAAAGTTGTAAGCATTAAAGAGTTCGGCGCTTTCCTTGAGTTTGCTCCGGGCAAAGAAGGCATGGTTCATATTTCCAAACTGGATAAAAAACGTGTTAACCGGGTTGAAGATGTCCTGACCCTTGGTGATGTGATCAAAGTTAAATGTCTTGGAAAAGACAAAATGGGCCGCATTAGCTTCAGTAAAAAGGATGCAGAATAATTAAAAAAACTAATATAACGAAGGCGTTTCTTCTATATGAGGAAACGCCTTTTTGTGGTATGATGAAGGTGTGAGAGGAGGGGGATTATGAAAAAATATAGCATTATTTTGGGCGTAATTCTGGTAGCTGCCGTTGGTGTGATCGGCATTCAGAAGGGGATTGTGGATAAGGCGGAGAAGCTTGTCCGTGAGCAGGAGGATAAGGAAGAAGCTATTTATTCAAGGCCTGGATTTTCAAATCCGATGGAAAATGTGAATAATGATTCAAACTGGAAAATGCTCTATCAAAATGAATTTGATGCCTTGGAAAATCCGACAGAATGTACGGGGGCACACTGGGATATGCAGGGGGAAGAAATGGAAGACTTCGTCAAAGAGCATCTGGAAAAATGGGGTGGTGATGACTGGATGGAGATGGAAAGTTCTCTATACAATGTCGGTATTGACGGAAATGAAGAAACCTATTACAACCTTCAGTATCAGTGGTATAAACAGAAGGAAGAACAGGATAAAGATTTTATGGAAGTCAGCGTTGATAAAGATGCGGTCAGCGGTCGTTTGCACGGCGTGATGATGTTTATCCCTTTTAAAAAAGATGCGAAAGCAGTGTTTCAGGATCTGATGGAAAAACTTGGCATGGAAACCAGTGAAAGTGACCGGGTTTTCGAAGAAATTTATAAAAATTTAAAAGAACTGGGAGATAACCGGAATATTTCCTATGAAAATAACGGATTTCAGATTTATATGCTGGAGCAGGATTATATCCATGATATGAAAAAAGATAAAAAATATTATATAAGCATCCGGCCGTCAGAATAAAATCCGGCAGACGGAATAATTGTCGGAATTATCCAGTGAAAATAGCTTGTATAAGGCGCGTATTTACTGTAAAATAGAAGTATCAAAAACCATCCTTTTGGGCCGGAATCATGGTCTTATCCGGATGGGGAAAGTAGGATGAAACGAATGAGAACACGTATATGTCCTCTGTGTGACCAGCCGATGAAAAAGGCACATTACTGTGACAGTTGTAATTCTTTTGTATGGAAGCCTGTATACATAGACATTCATTATAATACAAGCGGGTCATCCGGTCAGGACTGCGCCTATGATGCGGTACAGCATGATTACAGCTATCATGAAGATGGTTCGGTGACAACTATGCCGGTACCGGAAAGGAAGCCGGTGCTGAAGCGGCATCCAAAAACTGAAAAGTGGGAAGCGCCGGAGTTTCGTGAGATTTACGGCGGCGAGGAGACAGGCCGGAAAAAATCATCCGGAAAGGGCCGATTGGCTATTGTTTTGGCGATTGCCCTGGTATTGTTTTCGTCATTGCCGGAGATCATTACGGGCATTGTCCATAGCCTCAGAGATGAATTTGAGGATGATGTCGTAATGACGGAAGTCTACGAAACCGAGGTGGATTTTTCGGATGACGGTTATGCAGAGATGACAGAGTTTACAGATGAGGAGGTGATTGCCCGGGGCGAGGAATGTACGGGACACGGACATTTGGACATTGTCTGGGAGGATTTCCGGCCGCTGATGGAAGAGAGTATGACAGATTTCGGGATAGATATCACGGATTACTCTGATGACTCGGATAATTATGCATATTTTTACGGCAGCGAGGATTCGCGGACCTATTATACCCGGTCAAGAATGTATCATCTGAATAATGATACCGTAGGCTATTTTAATATTTCCTGGGATACGGTCAGCGAACGTCTTCATGAAGTGAGCTATCATGTATCGGATCGGGAAAAAGCGACCGCTTTTTTTGAAGCGGTGATGGGGGCTCTGACCGGTGATGACAAAGCATTCCGGGATCAGTTTGAGGAAGAGATGGCTGTGGCAGCAGAAGAAGGCTATGTATTTTATTATACGGATGTGTACGAAGTTTACATCAGCTATGATTCCGAAGTTTCATATTATATCTCAATTACCAAAGCGATGTAAATACTTTCAAGGATTGTCCTGAAATATGAACAATTTTTCCACGTTTATTCCTTGACTTGTTTGTTCAAGATGTATTAAAATAATGATTGGAATGTAATGCGAACAGCATTATTATATGCTACAAATGAAAGGAGATTTTTTCAAAATGGCAAAAGTTATGAAAACCATGGATGGTAACACTGCAGCTGCATGGACTTCTTATGCATTTACAGAAGTTGCTGGTATTTTCCCAATTACACCATCCTCACCAATGGCCGAAGTTACAGACGAATGGGCTGCAAACGGCAGAAAAAACATTTTTGGTCAGACTGTAAAAGTTGTTGAAATGCAGTCCGAAGCAGGTGCAGCAGGTACTGTACACGGTTCCCTGTCCACAGGTGCTTTAACAACAACATACACAGCTTCTCAGGGTCTTCTTCTGATGATTCCTAACATGTACAAAATTGCTGGTGAGATGCTTCCTAGTGTATTCCACGTAAGTGCCAGAGCTCTTGCAACACATGCCCTGAACATCTTTGGTGATCACACAGACGTTATGGCTTGTCGTCAGACTGGTTTCGCTATGTTATGTGCTGGTTCTGTTCAGGAAGTTATGGATCTTGCAGCAGTTGCTCATCTTTCTGCAATCAAAGGCCGTGTACCATTCCTTCACTTCTTTGATGGTTTCCGTACATCTCACGAAATTCAGAAAGTTGAATGTACAGACTATGATGAATTAGCTAAATTAGTTGATTATGATGCACTTGCTGAATTCAGAAAGAGCGCATTAAACCCAGAACATCCAGTAGTTAGAGGTACAGCTCAGAACCCTGATATCTTCATGCAGGGATGTGAAGCTCGTAACCGTTTCTACGATGCTCTTCCGGAAGTTGTTGAAGAATACATGGAAAAAGTCAGCGAAATGACTGGCCGTGATTACAAATTATTCAACTACTACGGTGATCCTCAGGCGGATCGTGTTATCATCGCTATGGGTTCTGTCTGCGACGCAGCAAAAGAAACTATCGATTACATGATGGCTAAAGGTGAAAAAGTTGGTTTAGTTCAGATTCACCTGTACAGACCATTCAAAGAAGAAGCTTTCCTTGCAGCTATTCCTGCAACAGCGACTAAGATTGCTGTTCTCGATAGAGATATTGAAAGCGGTGCTATCGGAGAACCAGTTTACATGGATACTCTGAGTGCATTCTACAGAGCCGGAAAACAGGCAACAATCGTTGGCGGACGTTACGGTCTTGGTTCTAAAGACGTTACTCCAAGCCAGATTATCTCTGTATTTGAAAACCTTAAACTTGATGCTCCAAAGAACAACTTCACAATCGGTATCGTCGATGACGTTACACATCTGTCTCTGCCAGTTCTTCCACAGGTTGACGTTGCTGGCGAAGGCACAACAAGCTGTAAATTCTGGGGCCTTGGCGCAGATGGTACTGTTGGTGCTAACAAGAACTCCATCAAGATCATCGGTGACCATACAGATATGTATGCTCAGGCATATTTCCACTATGATTCCAAAAAATCCGGTGGTGTTACACAGTCTCACTTACGTTTTGGTAAAAAACCAATCCGTTCTACATACCTTGTTACAACAGCTGACTTCGTTGCTTGTCATAACGAAGCATACATCAACCTGTATGATATGTTAAGTGACGTTAAAGAAGGCGGTACATTCCTGTTCAATACAGAATGGTCCGGTGCTGAATTAGACGAAAAACTGCCAGCAAGCGTTAAGAGAGCACTTGCTCAGAAACACGTTAAATTCTACACAATCAACGCTACTAAGATTGCAAGAGAAATCGGTCTTGGTAACCGTACAAACTCTGTACTTCAGGCTGCATTCTTCAAACTGGCAAATATTATTCCAATCGAAGATGCTGTTAAATACATGAAAGAAGCTATTCTTAAATCCTACGGTAAGAAGGGTGAAGGAATCGTTAACATGAACTACGCAGCAGTTGATGCTGGTGTAGATGGTGCTGTTGAAGTTGCAGTTCCGGCTGAATGGGCTAACGCAGCAGATCCGGAAGTTACAGAAACAAAAGATATTCCAGATTTCGTTAAGAATATCGTACAGCCAATGAACGCTTGTAAAGGTGATGATCTTCCGGTTAGTATGTATCTTGGAAGAGAAGACGGACATTTCGAATTAGGTACAGCAGCATATGAAAAACGTGGTGTTGCATCTATGGTTCCAGCATGGGATGCTTCTAAATGTATCCAGTGTAACCAGTGTTCTTATGTATGTCCTCACGCTACAATCCGTCCAATTCTGTTAAGCGCTGAAGAAAATGCAGCAGCTCCAGAAGGATTTGGCGCAGTAGCAGGAAAAGGTAAAGGCGTTGACCAGTACATGTTCAAGATGCAGGTATCTCCACTTGACTGTCTTGGATGTGGAAGCTGTGCGAATGTCTGCCCGGCTAAAGAAAAAGCACTTACAATGGTTCCGGCTTCTACTCAGGAAGCAGAAGCAGCTAACTGGGAATACGCTATGACAGTATCCAAGAAGGAAAATCCTATGGATAAATTTACTGTTAAAGGCAGCCAGTTCGAACAGCCATTATTCGAGTTCTCCGGTGCTTGTGCAGGTTGTGGTGAAACACCATACGCTAAATTAATGACACAGTTATTCGGTGATCGTATGTATATCGCAAATGCTACTGGATGTTCCTCTATCTGGGGTGCTTCCACACCATCCATGCCTTATACAAAGAACGAAAAAGGACAGGGACCAGCTTGGTGTAACTCCTTATTCGAAGATAATGCAGAATTTGGTTTAGGTATGTACTTAGGCCAGAAACAGCGTAGAGAAGGCCTTCGTGACACAGTGAAAGCTGCAGCTGAAAAAGCTACAGGTACTGTAAAAGAAGCTATGGAAAACTGGCTTGCAACAATGAACTTAGGTGAAGAATCTAAAGTTTCCTCCGCTGCATTATTAGAAGCTATTAAAGATTGCACATGTGACGGCGAAGTAAAAGCTGCTTGTGAAGCAATCGAAGCAAACGCTGACTTACTTGTTAAGAAATCTCAGTGGATCTTCGGTGGTGACGGATGGGCATACGACATCGGTTACGGCGGATTAGACCACGTATTAGCTTCCGGTGAAGATGTTAACATCTTTGTATACGATACAGAAGTTTACTCCAACACAGGTGGACAGGCTTCCAAATCCACACCAATTGGTGCTGTTGCTAAGTTCGCTGCTTCTGGTAAGAAACAGAAGAAGAAAGACCTTGGTATGATGGCTGTTTCCTATGGTTATGTATATGTAGCAGAAGTTGCTATGGGTGCAAACCAGGCTCAGTTAGTTAAAGCACTTAAAGAAGCTGAAAGCTATCCAGGTCCATCCCTGATTATTGCTTACGCTCCATGTATCAACCATGGTATCAAGGGCGGCATGAGCGGTGCTCAGGCTAGAATTAAAGAAGCTGTAGCTTGTGGCTACTGGCATATGTGGAGATACAATCCACTGCTTAAAGCAGAAGGAAAGAATCCATTTATCCTTGATTCTACAAAAGAACCTACAGGTAACTTCAGAGACTTCATCCTCAGTGAAGTTCGTTACTCTTCATTACAGAGAACATTCCCAGAAATTGCTGAAGAAATGTTCGCTAAGAACGAAGAAGACGCTAAGGAAAGACTTGCTGGTTACATCAAAATGGCTGAATAATATAAATATTCAAATTTGTACTGTCGCATAAAGAAGGCGTCGTCTGGATTTCCAGACGGCGCTTTTTTGTGGTCTTTAGGTTTTTGCAGAGAAAATATATTATCGTTTTTGTGTTTCAGCTTCAGTGGCTGCATCTGCAGCATTATCCAGATCTGTATTCATACGTGTATCCGTTGTGGTTGTTTCATTGCCATTCAGGGAACTGCCGGTTTCATTGACACCGTTAATTCCCGGCATATTTGCATTATTGGGATGGAAAAGAGAAGTTTCTACATTATCTTTATCCCGGAGATAAGCACCGAGGAGTTGATCGTCTCTGTAACGGAGTACGGCGGTTGTGCCATCAGCAAGGCTGTAAACTTCAACGGATTCGTGCTCGGCCAGGCTTTTATCACTGGTTCCCAGCAAATCTTCAACATCATTGCGTACCATGCCTGAATATAAACCACGGACATGGTCGGCGGTCAGATCGGTCCGGGCCTGGGCGGCAGCTTTATCGGCAGACGTACATCCGATCAGAGCAAAAAGTGAAAGAGCTGAGATGGCGATCCATAAGTGTTTTGAATAATGGGCAAATGTCCGATTTCTTTTCATAATGATTACCTCCTGAATATGATTAAAAGATAGTAGTAGTATGAACTTTAGCAGAAAAAAATATGAGCACCATTTCCAATTGGGTGAAAATGGTGCTCATATTTTTTATGGTATTTCGATTTGGTTTTTTAATTATAAGACAGGTCATCCGATGGATAAAGCGGATCACAGGTAACATCAATTCCGAGTTTGCGGAGAGTCTGTTCATCGTTGTGTGTCAGCATAATCGTCGAATGTGCCTGGAGACCGCGAAGCTGGCTCAGGCAGTCCATAGCCACCTGGGCGACAGGATTGGTTACAGCGCTGATGCTCAGAGCGATTAAAATCTCTTCACTGTTTAAAGCAGTATATTTATTGTGAAGGTGATTCTTTTTCAGTTTGATCATCGGTTCCAGGATATTATGGGAGATTAAAGGAATTTCGTCAGCAATACCAGCCAGATATTTGATGGCATTGAGAATCATGGCGCTGCAGGCGCCCATCAGTTCGGACTTCTTTCCTGTGATAATCTGGCCGTCTTCCAACTGGATGGCAGTGACAGAACAGATGTCGTTATTGATCAGGATACCTTTGTATTTTTCGGCCAGATTTCTGGCTGGGAGAACAACAATACGGTCTTCCTGCTTTAATCCCATATTTTCCATGATCAGATTCATACGCTGCATGGCGTCCTCATTAATTAGTCCCTTTTTATATTCGCAGATGGTTTTGAAATATCTGCGGATAATTTCCTGAAGGGAAGCTTCCTGAACGACTTCGTCATCAATAATACCAAAACCGATACGGTTGACACCCATATCTGTTGGTGATTTGTAAATAGAAGGTTCATTGGTAATCCGTTCAATGATCCGTCGTATGACCGGAAACATTTCCAGATCACGGTTGTAGTTGACAGCCATTTCACCGTAAGCATCCAGATGGAAGGAGTCGATCATGTTCACATCCTTTAAATCTACAGTGGCGGCTTCATAAGCGACATTTAAAGGATGCTTCAGCGGAATGTTCCATACCGGAAAGGTTTCAAATTTCGAATATCCGGCTGATTTACCAAGGCGGTGTTCATGATAAAGCTGGTTCAGACAGGTAGCGAGCTTCCCGCTGCCAGGTCCCGGTGCGGTGACAACGACAATCGGTTTGCTGGTTGTAATATAAGGATTGCGTCCATAACCTTCCGGGCTCACGATACTGTCTACATCTGTCGGATACCCAAGAATGGCTTCATGGGTGTAAACCTTAATGTTTCGGCGTTCCAGCTTGTTGATGAATACGGTAGTGGCAGGCTGTCCGCTGTAACGGGTAATGACAACGCTGTTGACTTCCAGACCGTATTCACGAAGGTCGTCAATGAGACGGAGTACATCCAGATCATAGGTGATGCCAAAATCACCCCGGATTTTATTACGCTCAATGTCTCCTGCATAAACACAGATAATAATTTCAGACTGATCTTTTAATTGCTGAAGTAATTTGATTTTTGCATTTTCGTCAAAACCTGGAAGAACACGTTTGGCGTGAAGGTCGGAAATAAGCTTTCCGCCGAATTCCAGATAAAGTTTGTCATAATTGTTGACGCGTTCCAAAATATATTTTGATTGTTCAATAATATATTT
>DBGCEW010000054.1:0-2948 GCA_048357495.1 Frisingicoccus sp. | reverse complement strand
CCATATCTTTTAACATGCGGGTTTCTTTTTTAAGTTTTACATCATAATAATAATATTCTTTGTTTCCCCGCTGTTTCCATTCTTCATCTGAAAGAAATTCCGGCTTTACAATGTAATGTGTATAAATCTTTTCATCAACTTTATACTCTTTACTGTCAAGGCTGAATGCCACTCTGTAAGTGCCTTCTTTTAATCCGAGGACAGCTTCACTGCCGATATTATCCGGGAAAATTGCCAGCTTATTATTGCTGCTGACAACCTCTTTCATCCATGCGCTTCCATTCTTTACATAAATTTCACTTGGAAGAACTTCGGACTGATTTGGGGTTGTGACGGAAACATAAATAGCTCCGTCTGCCGGTACTGTCTGGAAAACGCTGTCAATAAAGGATGCGTCTCCCGTAGTGGATGTCTGGGATATTCCGTTTGCTTCCACCCGTACATCGCCACCGGCCTCAAAAGTTCCTTTTGAGTCAATCGCTGCGATATTTGTTGTGTTGACCACAGCAACCGCTGCCGAACCGACAAGTTGATTTTTGTTGTAATCTTTTTTCTGGAAAATGAGTTCTTTCTTATATAAATATCCCGGTTTGACCTGTACAGTCATGTCCGAAATACCCTCATACTCCGCAGGTACTTTAAAAGATAAAATCCAGGTTCCCGGTTTGAAGGTTCGATCCGTTTTACCGGTACTGGAAGGTGAGAGGTTCCAAACACGGGCTTCAGCGCCGTCAATATCCTTCGGCGTCAAAGTGATCGTAATACTGCTGTCCATCGGCAGCGGCTGATTGTCGGACGTTTTAAACGTCAGTCCGATACCGCCCGTAGATGCTCCTGAGATCTGCTCTTCGGTAGCTTCCGGCATTAAGCTTTCTTCACTGAATCCGGAACCGAGAGCCCCTTTGATTTTTTCAAGAACAACATTATCTTCAAAGAAATCGCTGACTTTCTGACGAACGCCTGCGGTTTTTTCAATAATGACCGTTCCAAGACTCTGTTTTGCTATCGCAATAATCCGTGTAATGCTTGCATCCACCTCATTATTTACAGGGTCTGTAAATTTTTTAAGCTGGGAACAAGCTGTCGTTGTTGTTGTTCCATGACGGTTTGACGTAATATCGATATTTCCGCCGGCCTTCATGGAAGCGTTTCTGTTTGCCAGATCAGTAATCATTGTATAGGTGTCATTGTCAATAACTGAAACACCGACATAAATACCGCTCTGTTTTTCGTTGTTTTTCTGCCCTGTGGCAGAAGCTGTGGATACGGTCTGATTATCCGCTGAAATATGGATATCGCCTTTGGCCTCAAAATGACTGCCCTCTGCCCGTACTCCGGTTTCCCCGAGAACAACGGTCACTGCAACGCCGAAATTACCGGCCTTTGCTTTCGCATCCGCTATTGCATTGATATCGGATTTTGCTGCAATGGAAATCGTACCGTCCGGTTTTCCGTTCACTGCAGCCGCCTGTCCGCCAATTGCCTTCAGGGTTGAATTCTTAATGGAAATCTGTGAGTCCGCCAAAATAACATTGACAGCAACGCCAACACCAACGCCCATCGTCTTTACATGAACTTTTGTATTGGTATTCAATGAAAGCTCATCGGACTGAATAGAACTGTTTTCTACCAGAATACTGGTAATCTCCGGCTTAACTGTTACGAAAAAGCTATTCGCTTCCGTCAGTTCATTGACCGCTTCCTTTGCGCTGTCGCCTGCAGATTCCAATTGTTTTTTGGCTTCATTCACCAGCTCATTCCATCCGGAAACCTTTGAGGTATCTATCTCCACAAGGTCTGCTTCATCGGAATCATTTTCTCTGGACTTATTCGTCGCCTCGATATGGACATTTTCCGATGCATTAATTGATGTGTTCTTAATCTGAACTTCATATGTATGCGGCTTATACGTATTTTCCACATAAGATGTCACCGGATTTAACGTATCCGGCGCTGCCGGAGCCGCCAAAACATCCAGACTCTTCACATTCCATGTGAAACTGCCTTCCGTCACCAGCAAAACCTTCTGCGCCTGCAAAATAACCGCGGCCAGATTCATCGCCAGAGAATTTTTCGCATTTGCCTGATTGATACTTTCTCCAAAGCTGATCTGATTCACCGCATTAATTTTCAAAGACGTCATTGCTGATGTATTTGTGTAGATAATCGACGTACTATCTGTACCGTCTACCTTTTGTGTCGTCAGTTTCAATCGCAGTTGATCATCAATGTCGATAATAACATTTTCCACATCGTTAATATCTACCACCGTTGACGCTGATTCTGTTGGCCCCGGTACCGCAGCAGCTCTTGCCTGTGGCGCTGCCGCCGCTTTCATCATAGGCTTCTGGATCTTTGTTTGTGTTTCAGATTCCGGTTCGGTTTCTTCCGTCACTGATGTTTCGGTTTCCTTTGCCGCCGTCTCAGATTCCGGTTTTGTTTCTTTTATCGCCTCAGTTTCTGTCTCGGTTTCTGTCTCCGTCTCAGATTCTGTTTCTTCTGTGATCACAGTTTCCGATTCTTTCGTCATCTGAGTTTCCGGTTCTGTCTCTTCACTGATTTCTGTTTCCGTCTCCGATTCCGACTCTGTTTCCGTTTCTTCGATCCTTCGAATTTCCGGTTCCGTTTCTTCCGTTGTTTCAATTTCGGTTCCGGTATCAAATTCCGTTTCCACGGTGGTTTCCTTCAAAGATTCTGTTATTTCCAGTTCTTCACCATGAACGATCATCGAAAGCTGCAAAACAGAAATACACAAAAATAACATCAGCCATTTCAAATGTTTTTTCACCATGCTTGTCATAGACTCCCCTCCTTTCCCTTTATAAAATAATGTTTACGTGCTTCCATACATGTACCCATTTTTCAGCACACGTATATCATTATTATAATATCCCCGGCGCTCATTGTAACTATTTTTTTCACAAAAAACACACATTTTCTTATTATTT
>DBGCEW010000053.1:0-7591 GCA_048357495.1 Frisingicoccus sp. | reverse complement strand
AACAAGAAAAACTCCCGCCTAATTCCTGTTAGGAATCAGACGGGAGTTTCGTATGCACCCGAAAACCGTCAGCTAACAGTTGATAAGTGATTTCGTTCCTTATCACTGTTAAGCCAAGCATTTTAGGCTTTTTTGTATTCATAAAACACCTTATTATCCGCAATAATATCATATTTGCCATCGTGGCAGTCGACAATCGTTACACCACAGTTTCTCTGGAGTGAGCCTTCCCAGAAATCCTTCACTTCATTTTTTCTGAAAAACCGCATCATCGCCTTGTTGATCGCTCCATGGGCAACAATCATCACCCGCTCATCTTCTTTGTGTTTTTCAAGAATCTCTTTTAGAAAATCCGCTGCTCTGACCGTAATTTCTTCAAAGGTTTCTCCGCCCTCCGGCGCCTCATATTTTTCCGGCGCCTCGAAAAAGGATACGAATTTGCTTGTTTTATCCCCGCGAATCTGTGTAAAATCCGCGCCTTCCAGCACGCCAAACCCAATTTCTTTAATCCGTTCATCTGCAATAACAGGAAGATTTCTATCCCCTCTCAGAATGCAGGCGGTATCATTGGCCCGCTTTAAAGGACTGGAATAAATCGCATCGAAATGGATATCCTTCATACCTTCCGCACTCTCCACAGCCACCCGCCGTCCGTCTTCCGTCAATTCAATGTCCGCCCATCCCTGAATGCGTTTTTCCTCATTCCAATAAGTTTTTCCGTGTCTTATAATATATAATTCCATTTTTATCCTATCCTTCCTTTTTTAATTCTTTTATCCAGGCTTTCATTTTCGCCTCGTATCCCAGATCGCCGCCATGATAAAAGGTATGACCTTCCACGCCATCCGGCAGATACTGCTGTTTTACATAGTGATTCTCAAAGTTATGCGCATACTGATAACCGATGCCATGTCCGAATTTTTTTGCTCCCGGATAACTGGAATCCTGAAGATAGGGCGGTATCGGCTCGGTTTTATGATGGGCTACCCAGTCCATCGCTTCATTAATGGCCATGTAGGCCGAATTACTCTTTGGGGCGCAGGCCACATACACCGCCGCCTGGGCCAGCGGTATCCTTCCTTCCGGCATTCCCAGACGTTCCACCGCCTGAGCTGCGCTGACCGCCACCGTCAGAGCCTGCGGATCCGCATTGCCCACATCCTCGGCCGCACAGATCATAATCCGCCGGGCTACAAAGGCCACATCTTCGCCGCTGTAAAGCATCCGGGCCAGATAATAAATAGCCCCGTCCGGATCCGAGCCCCGCATACTTTTTATAAATGCAGAAATCGTATCATAATGATTATCTCCATTTTTATCATATAAAGTCACCCGGCGCTGAATACATTCTGCCGCAACCTCCAAAGTAATGTGGATTTTCCCGTCTTCTGAAGGCTCTGTCGTCAAAATCCCCAGCTCAATGGCATTCAAAGCGGTCCGGGCATCTCCGTTGCTCATATCCGCAAGAAACTCCAGGGCTTCCTCTGTAATTTCCCCATGGTAGGCCCCCATGCCCTTTTCCACATCATAAACCGCTCGTTTTATAAGGTCTGCGATATCCCCTTTATCCAGAGGCTCCAGACGGAAAATAATCGAGCGGGATATCAGGGCGCTGTTGACTTCAAAATAGGGATTCTCTGTTGTGGCGCCAATTAAAATCACCGTCCCATCTTCGACAAATGGCAACAGATAGTCCTGCTGCCCCTTATTGAAACGATGAATCTCATCCACAAACAAAATCGTCTTTTTACCATACATCCCCATACAGTCCTTCGCATCGGCCACAACCTTTTCCATGTCTTTTTTTCCGGCGACCGTTGCATTAATCTGTGTAAATTCCGCCTTTGTCGTATTGGCAATGACCCGGGCAATCGTTGTTTTCCCTGTTCCCGGAGGTCCGTATAAAATAATAGAGCTGAGCTTATCCGCCTTAATGGCCCGGTACAATAATTTATCCTTACCCAGAATATGCCGCTGCCCCACAATCTCATCCAGAGAAGAGGGCCGGAGCCGGGATGCCAGCGGCGACTCTTTTTCCATTGTATGACTTCTCATATAATCAAATAAATCCATTTATCCTCACCCGCCTTGTCCTTAAAAAGCGGCCTTCATCCGGCCACTGAATCTATTTTATCATTGCCCGTCCCTGTCCGCAATGAAAATGTCCTGTCGAATATTCCCCTGAGAAAAAAAGTTAATAATTGTTTTATAATTGTTTCATCGGATTTTCATTGCTAATCCCCCATAATTTGATAAAATATAAGATAATATATTGCAAAAAAAGGAGCAGTTCATATGCCGGGACTTATTACAAACTATCTTTTCGGAGAACAGGCTTATCAGTCCTTATCTTCCAACTATCTGAAAGAGATTATTAATAAGAATACAAATGCCTATCGGATGGGTCTTCAGGGTCCCGACATTTTCTTTTACTATTTAAGCCCTTATATGCGTAAACGCAAGAATAACATCTGTCATATCCTTCACGAAAAGAATACCGGTATATTTATCGATAATATGCTGGAATATGTCGGCTTTCTGGAAACAGAGGATAAGGAAATCTGCCTGTCCTATATCGCCGGATTTCTCTGTCACTATGCGCTGGATATCCATACCCACCCCTATCTTCATTACCGCATGAAGATGGATCTGGAGCTTCATCCGGAGCTGTGCCGGGACGCCTTTTATTACCGCCGTCTCGAAACCCTCATGGACGCTCTGCTTCTGAAACGGATGAATCACATGGAACCGTCCCAGTTGAATCTGGAAGCCCTTGTCTGTGTCAATAAAAAGGAGCGAAAAAACATTTCCGACTGTCTCCTTTACTCACTTCGGACAACCTATCACTACCGGCTGTCCCGAAAAACATTGATCAAAGTCATTAATTCCGTGCGCCGCACCTGTATTTTCCTTCAGACAAACCCTCAGATGCGCCAGCGCCTTATTTATTTTTTTGAAAAAAAACTTAGAATGCATATGTCTTCTTCAAAGACATGCTTTATCTATCCGGAGTACCAGGGCGATCCCAAAGATTATCTCAACGAAAGCAACCATACCTGGTTTACCGCCGGCGGTAATATTCCCCACAGCGAATCCTTTTACGAGCTTCTCAGTGATGCGAATATTTTCAGCACCCAGATCCTTGAGGCCCTCGACGACTATCTGGCATGGCACGGAAGCCGTGAGAATTTAATCGATACGATTGGTTCCCGTTCCTATTATACCGGAGAAAGCTGTTAAACAGTATATCGCTAAAATGTAAGAAAGAAGTTATGATTCGGTAATTTCTTTCTTTATTTTTGTTGAAAATTGACAAGGCCTTTGATTCCATGATATGTTAAAGTTACGTAAAATGATTTACGAATCAAGGGGGAATTTTTATGTCACTGAAAAAACAGATCAAAAGAATCCAGATGCGGCTATTTCCGCCATCCTCCCGTTCTTTTCACGGGGCCACCTATGACATCCGTCAGGATATTCACCGCCTGCAGCAGGAACTTACAGCACTTCAGCAGCAGCTCTCCACACATACCGAACAGCTCCACAGCCGCATGGACGGTCTGAGTTCGGATCTTTCTGTCCACGATACCCATATGAAATTATATAATGATGTTTTCTTTCGAGAGGAGGAAGAAACACCGCACGAAATGCGAAAACGTTTTTTCCGCGCTCTGCCGGATGCGGACCAGCCCTTTCGTACCTTTCAGCTTGCCAATGCCAAACTCCTGCATCAGCTGGAAGATATCTGTAAGGAAAATCATCTGGATTACTGGCTGTGGGTCGGCAGTCTTGTCGGCGCCGCCAGCCGCAACAGCCCCATCCCCTGGGATGACGATATCGATATATGCATGATGCGCGAAGATGCCATGAAGCTTTACGATCTTTTAAAATCCGATCCGGAATATCAGATGACCCTGGTCTATGATTATTTTGTCTTTGTAAAACAATTCCGTTTCAGCCACCGGGATCCGAATATCCCCTGCTTTATCGATATATCCCTCTGGGACTGGGCAGCTGACACCTCCGAAAACAATGAGCTTCGCTTAAAAGAATTACGCCACCAGCTCATCGATGCCCTTCCGGAATGCCGGAGCGGCCTGTCCTTCTGGCGGGATAATCCCTATCTCTTTGCACCCGACAGCGGCTTTGTTGTCCAATGCGGTCCTGTAAATCCCAGCGGTCAGGATCCGGCGCTTAAAAAAACGGAAATTGAACGGATTGAAACCTATTACAGAAATTTCCATCAGAGGGCCCTTGATGCCGGCATTCTTTGTGCAAAGGAAAAGGCTTCCGCCATTGCCTTTGGTCTGGAAAATTACTCGGAAGACGCCCCGTGGCGGCGCTTCATCTGGCCAAAAGATATGGTTTTTCCGACCCAGGAGATCATTTTTGAACAGAAGCCTTCCCGGGCGCCCCATGACATCGCCGGCTTTTGTGATGAATGTTACCCGGGTTGGCCCTATCTTCCAAAAGATATTCTGGGCCATGACCACTTTTCAAGAAGCCTTTTAGAAAATCCGGAAATCTTTGCGGCCATGACTGCCTATATTTCTGAATAAAGAACCCAGAAAAGCCTTCAAAAGCATATGTTCCTGTCAAACAGACAGGCCCTGTATCCTTTTGAAGGCTTCTTTATTTTATTTCCCGGCTTGTTAAATTCTAATACAGAGACATTAAATGGCTGATCAAAAACTGATATTCATCAATTCCCTTTTCCATAGCCAGACCTTCATCAATATCCACATCCACATATTTGCCCTCTTTATAGCAAATAACACGGTTTGTTTCACCCCGGTGAAGCAGGTCCACCGCATAAGCGCCCATCGTTGCTGCGACGACCCGGTCTCTGGCCGTTGGCGAACCGCCGCGCTGGATGTGGCCGAGAACTGTGGCCCGGGTTTCAATCCCTGTCGCCGCTTCAATTCGCCGCGCCAGACGATTGGTATGGCCAACCCCTTCGGCGTTAATAATCACATGGTGGGTTTTTCCTTTTGCCCGGTTATGCATAATGGTATCGATCAAATCCTGTTCATCAAAGGCTTCTCTTTCCGGTATAAGAATACCGTCGGCCCCATTGGCCATCTGGCACCACAGGGCAATATAGCCTGCATTCCGTCCCATAACCTCGATAATACTGCACCGCTCATGGGAAGCGGATGTATCCTTAATCTTATCGATGGCGCTTACCGCCGTGTTCACCGCCGTATCAAAACCAATCGTATAATCAGTACAATTAATGTCCAGATCAATCGTTCCTGGAATCCCGATGGTATTGATTCCAAGGGCCGACAGACACTGGGCCCCCCGAAAAGAACCGTCACCGCCGATAACAATCAGACCGTCGATCCCGTTATCCTTTAACACCTGAGCGCCCCTTTTCTGGCCTTCTCTCGTTTCAAACTCTTTGCACCGGGCAGTAAACAAAATCGTGCCGCCTGCCCGGGCAATTTCCGAAACCATCCGTGAATCCATATCGATAATTTCATTATTTAACAATCCGGCATAACCGCGCCGAATGCCTTTTACCTTCATGCCCGCCGCCCGGGCTGTCCGGACTGCTGCCCGGATGGCTGCATTCATTCCCGGGGCATCACCGCCGCTGGTCAAAATGCCTACGGTTTTCACTTCTGACATAAATCCGCCTCCTTACGATTTCCGTCATCCTTACACCTATGAATTATTTTATCACTCCGCCCCCTCCGGGACAAGGGATTTCCATCTATTTTAAAGGCTGATAGGTTTCAATATTCCCTTCCTCAAAACTCGGAAGCCTCCGGTATAAATGGAGAACCTGATCCAGCATTGGAAAAAGAAGCAGGGCGCCGCTACCTTCTCCCAGATGCAGACCGCCGAAAATCACCGGCTTCAGCCCCAGCATCTCCAGCGCTTTGACAGCTCCGGGTTCCTGAGAACAATGGGATGCAATCATCCCATCAATGGCTGCCGGACATAATTTCCACGCCAGCAGGGCAGCTACGGATGCAATAAATCCGTCAATAACCACCGGAACACCAGCTGCCGCAGCCCCGAGAAAAACACCGGTAAGACCGGCAATGTCCAGTCCGCCCACCTTTGCAAGCACATCCACCGGATCTGCGCCATCCGGCCGATTCACCCGGATCGCCTTTTCTATCGTGGCTATCTTCTGTTTCAGTCCCTCTCCGGAAAGCCCTGCGCCCCGGCCGGTCACCTCAGATACCGGTTCTCCGGAAAGTACCGCCAGAATGGCACTGCTCGTTGTTGTATTGCCAATCCCCATCTCTCCTGTGGCAAAAAGCTGATAGCCCTCTCCCGCCTTTTGGATGGCCAGGGAAGCACCCCTTTCAATGGCTTTTACCGCTGTCTCACGGTCCATTGCCGGCCCCTTTGCCATATTATGGGTTCCCGCCATGAGAGACAGATCAAGCACGCCTTCCACTTTTTCTTTCATCCCTATGTCTACCACAAGAACCTCACTGCCTGCATATTCCGACATCAGAGTAATCGTCGACTTATGTTGAACCATGTTTTTTACGACCTGAGTCGTCACATGATGATCCGACTGGCTGACGCCTTCTGCAACAACACCATTATCTGCAGCCATAACAAAGGTCAGCTTCCGCCCAATCTCTGGCCGTAGGCTCCGCTGGACCCCGGCAATCCGTACCATGGTTTCCTGAAGCCACCCCAGGCTCCGCAGCGGAATACAGATATTATCCCATTTTTTCCAGACCTCATCCATAATCTGTCCATCCGCCGGACGGATTATTCGGCAGATCTCCTCTAAAGACATCTCTTTATCCAAAGATTTCTCTCCTCTCCAGATTCATTCCCTTTAATACCGAAAAGTCCTTATACATCTCAACCTTTGTATAAGCGCCCTGTCGAATCTCCAGATGCCAGATATCTGAAGGCTTCATTCCCAGCAGATGGCACAGAATGCACTGAATCGGTCCTCCGTGACCAACAAACAGAACATTCTCTTTCCCATCAATATGTAAACGTTCCCAGGCCTTTAACACTCTGTCATTAAACTCCAGAAAAATTTCACCCCCGGTCGGCGGACAGTGTATCCAGTCCTCCATCATTTTCCGGTAATCCTCCGGATAAAGCTCCCGGACCTTTGTATAATGAAGGCCTTCCCAGGCTCCAAAATCCATTTCATTGAAGGCCTCTTCCTTCTGCCATTCCAGGAGGCGGGGATTTTCCGGAGGCTGCTTTGAAAGTACCCATTCCGCTGTCTGCTGTGTCCGTTTCAGCCGGGACGTAATGACTCTCTGAAAGGGAACCGCCTTCAGCATTTCACCGACACTCTCCGCCTGGCGCCGGCCATTTTCTGTAATCGGCACATCCAGACTCCCATAATATACACCTTTGACATTGCATTCCGTTTCTCCATGACGGACAAAATAAATTGCCATCTCACCCAACTCCTTCCAGGGCCACTATGAATAACATTAAAAAGATTTCTATAATTTCAGATGCCGCCCCCAGGGTGTCCCCCGTCATGCCTCCGATGATCTTTACCATATGCCTTTTAAATAACCAGGCCAGCAGACCACATAAAACCAGGCCAAAAACCACGGTCTCCGGCCTTAGTCCGGCCACAACA
>DBGCEW010000052.1:0-3360 GCA_048357495.1 Frisingicoccus sp. | reverse complement strand
AACAAGAAAAACTCCCGCCTAATTCCTGTTAGGAATCAGACGGGAGTTTCGTATGCACCCGAAAACCGTCAGCTAACAGTTGATAAGTGATTTCGTTCCTTATCACTGTTAAGCCAAGCCTTTGATTGCTTTCATAACTCTATATCTCCTCTACTGTGTAATCAAATAACCGCGTTCTCTTAAATCTCTTTCGATATTATCCAGAATCCGTTCCGAAGCAGCCTCAACCGTATGGAGATGGACGCCATTGGATATCTGGCACAATGGTCCCGCCTTACTGGAAGTCATCCGATCATAAAAATCCATAACATCCTGCCGGCTTTCCAGAATCAGATCCGCCTGAATCTGCCCGTAAACATCGTGGGCAACAATCACATTCAGAACTCTTCCACCATTTTCAACAATGATCGATAATTCATCCACCATCTGTTCATTGGTGTGATTCACCATATACGTCCGCCGATATTTTTTTGCCGGTCCCTGCATATATAAAACATACCCCTTTGGCGTTGCAAAGATTTCTTTGTTTGCCGCTCTCAGCAGGGCAATATCCTGAACGATAACCTGCCGGCTCACCCCCAGCTTTCCGGATAAAACGCTTCCTGAAACCGGACCCTCGCTGGCCCTGAGAATATCCAGCAGTTCTTTGCGCCGGACATCGCCTTCATTCATATCATTCACCACCTGTACAGTTGTCATGTCATATCGTATCTTATTGATTATAGCACATGAATGTCTATGTGTAACCCTTCTTTTTCTACAAAATAATCCTTGCGTTCAAAGACCGACTCCGCTATAATGCCTTTGAAAGGAGCTGTATATATGTTTCGTATGTGGATGAAGATTTTTAAGGAAAACCGTCTGCTTCAGGATAAAGTGATTTCTGTCGAAGACCCGGAGATGACCCGGACGGCCAAAATTTTCCACGCTGTTTCCGAGTCCTGTCTCTGTTTTGATTTATCCCAGCCTATCTGGCTGGATTCCAATATCCGTGAATTTCAAAGACATTGTAAAACACGTTTCACTCAGGATAATTTTGTAGAAGAAATTTCTTTCGACTTCCTGGAAGTGCATATCATTGAAGAAGACTAAACTATAAAGGAGATTTATACTTAAATTATGATGTATATATTATTAATCATTGGATTTTTTCTGTTAATCAAAGGGGCCGATTACTTTGTCGAAGGCAGCTCTGCCATCGCCAAACTGCTGAAAGTCCCTCCCGTTGTCATCGGTCTGACCATCGTTGCCATGGGGACCAGCGCACCGGAAGCCGCCGTCAGTATCACTGCCGGTCTGGCAGGAAGCAATGACCTCGCCCTGAGCAATGTTGTCGGTTCCAATATTTTCAATCTCGTACTGATTGTCGGTGTCTGCGCATTGATCCGGCCATTTATCATTGATAAAGCCATTATGAAACGGGACTTTCCAATTGCCATCCTCGGATCCGTTTTATTGCTTTTCTTTATCCGCGATAATTATCTTTCCCGGATTGAAGGCATCATCCTGCTTTGTCTTATGGCAATGTACCTTGTCCTGACGGTGGTTTCTGCCCTTCGAAATCTTATCGATATTGATGTCCAGGATCGTTATCTTCCGATGCATACAAGTCTGATGTACATCATCCTTGGCCTTGCCGCGATTATTTTCGGCGGCGATCTGGTTGTTGACAATGCCTGTAAAATTGCGGCTTCCTTTGGTTTCAGTGAAACACTGATCGGACTGACCATCGTTGCCATCGGTACCTCTCTGCCGGAGCTTGTGACTTCGGTGACCGCCTCAAAAAAAGGAGAAAGCGGCCTGGCTCTGGGAAATGTGGTCGGCTCGAATATTTTTAATATTATGTTTATCCTCGGCCTCTCCTCTGCCGTACATCCGATTACCGCAGAACCTGTCGCCTTCATAGACATTCTGATTCTCATTATCATGACGGCCGCCATCTACCTTTTCTGTAAAATCCGCGAACAGATGGGCCGCTTTGTCGGCGGTCTCTGCGTGGCAGCCTATGTTATTTATTTTGTGTACATTATTATCCGATAATTTTATACCGAAAAAAGCGAAGATTTTCCGTCACGGAAGCGTCTTCGCCTTTTTATTTGAATTTTCTTTTTTTTTGCTCCGTCATACCCCCATCACTCCGGACATAAATATATAAAAAACGGAGTCTTTATGAAAATCTTTCTTAAAACCGGGTGTATTGTCTGCACCTGTTTTCTTATTGCCGCTCTTTTTTGTGAATGGGTTCTCCCTGAGATCACCATAACCACTGCTTCCGACGGCCATGATACGCCCATCCGGTCTGTGCAAACAAGCCGGATGGAAATTTCCCTGACCTTTGATATCAGCGGTGGAAATGCAGATATTTCCCAAATACTGGATGTTCTGGAAAAGCACCAGATTCATGCCAGTTTTTTCGTCACCGGCGAATGGGCAGACCGTTATCCGGAGGATATCAAAAAAATAGCTGCCGCCGGCCACGATCTGGGAAATCATACAGAAAATCATAAAAATATGCGCCAGTTGTCCGATGAAGAACAACGGGATGAAATCATGTCTTTACATACAAAAATCAAACAACTGACCGGTACAGATATGAAATTTTTCCGGCCGCCCTACGGTGATTATAACCGTCAGGTCATGGCCAGCGCCCGGGAATGCGGCTATAAAACCGTTCTCTGGAACTGCGACTCTCTGGACTGGAAGGATTACGGTGCCGATGCCATTGTCGAAACACTGCGCAGTCATCCCAGTCTTGACAAGGGTTCAATTATACTTATGCACAATCATACCCGATATACGGCTGCTGCCCTGGACAGTGTTCTCACAACTCTCAAAGAAATGGGTTACAGAGTTATCCCCCTTTCCGAATTCATCCTTTAATCACCAAAGGCGCAGGTTAAATCCTGCGCCCTGTTCATTCCGTTTATTTTTTCCATGTATTTGGTGCAAACAATAGAAGAATCGGAAAAATTTCCAGTCTTCCGATCAGCATATCCAGCGATAAAACAATTTTTGATATCACTGAATAAGCGGAAAAATTCGACATTGGTCCCACACCGGCAAGTCCCGGTCCAATATTATTAAAGGTTGCCGCTACCGCGGAAAAATTCGTTTCAAAATCAAATCCGTCCAGAGAAATAATTAACAGTGACACCACAAAAATTACCAGATAAGCCGACAAAAATGCAAAAACAGAACGCATCATCGCATCATCCACAGCCTTGCCCTCAAGCTTCATGACTTTAACGCTCCGCGGATGGATCAGCGCCGCCATTTCCCGTTTAATGGATTTCATATAAACAACAATACGGGAAACCTTCATACCACCGCCGGTACTTTCGGCCCAGGCTCCGATAAACA
>DBGCEW010000051.1:0-3437 GCA_048357495.1 Frisingicoccus sp. | reverse complement strand
TTTGCAAAGCCTTCCACGGAAATATCATTCAATCCGAGATTCAGGATCGTGTCCATCATACCCGGCATTGAAGCTCTGGCACCGGAACGTACGGAAACCAGCAACGGATTTTCTGTATCCCCAAACTTTCTTCCGTTTTCTTTTTCCAGCCATCCCAAGGCTTCAAAAATCTGTGCCTGAATCTCTTCAGTAATCATCTTTCCGCTTGTATAGTAATCAATACATGCTTCGGTCGTCACTGTAAACCCCTGTGGAATTGGCAAGCCTAAATTTGTCATCTCGGCCAGGTTGGCGCCTTTGCCACCGAGAAGGTTTCGCATCTCTGCATTACCGTCCTTAAATAAATAAACCCATTTTGCCATAATAGATTCCTCCCAATCTTATTATAAAATTTTGTCATACCCTAAAAAGTATCTATATGTTAATTATATAACAATATACCAAATAATCAAGAATTAAAACTGAAATTTCTCTTCAAAATATGCAGGCAATTCTTCAATCTTAATACGTACCTGTTCCATGGTATCCCGCTCGCGGACAGTCACACATCCATCCTCCTCGGATTCAAAATCATAGGTCACACAATACGGTGTTCCGATTTCATCCTGACGGCGATAACGCTTGCCGATATTTCCGCGGTCATCGTATTCACAGTTGTATTTTTTACTGAGCATTTCATAAACCTTTTCAGCTCCGTCATTCAGCTTCTTGGACAATGGTAACACCCCAACTTTTACCGGCGCCAGAGCTGGATGGAAATGAAGCACTGTACGGATATCTCCGCCTTCCAATTCTTCTTCATCATAAGCCCCGCAAAGGAAAGCAAGAACAACACGGTCTGCTCCCAAAGACGGCTCAATGACATATGGAATATACTTTTCTTTCTTCTGATCATCAAAATAGGTCATATCTTCACCGGAGACATTCTGGTGCTGTGTCAGGTCATAATCCGTACGGTCTGCAATTCCCCATAATTCGCCCCAGCCAAACGGGAACAGGAACTCAATATCGGATGTGGCCTTGCTGTAAAAAGATAATTCTTCCGGATCATGGTCACGGACACGCATTTCTTCCTCTTTCATACCGAGGGCTTTCAGCCAGTTAATACAGAAGCTTCTCCAGTATTCAAACCATTCAAGATCGGTATCCGGTTCGCAGAAAAATTCCAATTCCATCTGTTCAAATTCACGGGTACGGAATGTAAAGTTTCCCGGTGTGATTTCATTTCGGAAGGACTTACCAATCTGTCCGATTCCGAAAGGAATCTTCTTTCTTGAAGTTCTCTGTACATTTTTAAAATTTACAAAAATACCCTGAGCTGTTTCAGGTCTTAAATATACTGTGTTTTTTGCATCTTCAGTCACACCCTGGAAAGTTTTAAACATGAGGTTGAACTGACGGATATCTGTAAAATTATGGGCACCGCAGGTCGGACATGGAATGCTGTGTTCTGCAATAAAGTTCTGCATCTCTTCATTTGTCCATCCATCCACCGAAGTTTCCAGCGGAATGTTCTTTTCCTGACAGAAATCTTCGATGATCTTATCCGCACGGAAACGTTCATGACACTCTTTACAATCCATCAGAGGGTCTGAAAATCCGCCAAGATGACCAGATGCCACCCATGTCTGAGGATTCATCAGGATCGCACAGTCAACGCCGACATTGTATGGATTTTCCTGAATAAATTTCTGCCACCATGCACGTTTTACGTTGTTTTTTAATTCAACGCCAAGGTTGCCGTAATCCCATGTATTTGCAAGGCCCCCGTAAATTTCAGAGCCCGGATATACAAAACCTCTGGCCTTTGCCAGTGCAACGATTTTTTCCATTGTTTTTTCCATTCGTTTATACCTCGCTAAATTCTATTCGTATTTTATTGTATCCTTTATTCAAAGGTTTTTCAAGATTTTTTCTATGTACATTCTTTAACTTTCTAATAATTTACCGTCAAAAAGTTTCCATATTCGTCATTACATTCAAAATTTCCAGAGATTTGAAGTTCCGATCAATATGTCTGTGTATGTAACCTTCCATCATTCTCTGAAGCTGATGCAGCACTTCCGGTGAAACATTAAAGGTATACAGCCGTTCAATCGGCGATGTAATAATATACTGAACCGCATAAAGAGTCGACGTACTCAGAGGCAGCAGGTTTCCGCTTTCTCCCAGACACCGGTCACAGACAATGCCGCTTCGCACCGGGCTGAAATGATTCAGCCGGTCCTTCGCACCGCATAGAACACAATGAAAACATTCCGGATACTCTCCGTTGACAACAAACATTCGAAGTTCAAAAATAACCCGTATCAGCGGCTGGGGCACCGTATCCCTGCACAGAATCCGAAGGGTCTGATAAAGCAGTTTGAGCATCTCTACCTCATTACTGTTTTCCCTGGCATAATAGGCTGCCATTTCAAGAAAATAGGATCCGTAGCAGGCCTTCATCGGATCTCTGGGAATCGCTTCAAAATAATCCCTTATCTCCGCACCTGTCAGCGTATAGGCATTTCTCCCCTCGATCACTCGAAAGGTGCCAAAGGCAAAAAGCTGTGTACTGGCCAGCATCGGACTGTACTGACGTCTGGCCCCTCTGGCAAAGGCGGTAATCTTTCCCCGCTCCTTTGTCAGAAGAACAACTCGACGGTCATATTCCTGTAATGGCGAAGATGCAATAACCATGCCGGTCACTGTCGTTGATTCCATCATCCAATCACCTAATATTCATTTTTATCATAACCGAAATTTTTGATAAGGAAATCACTGTCTCTCCAATCCTTTTTAACTTTTATCCAAAGCTGGAGATTGACCTTTGTATCCAGAAGATTTTCAATCTCAATCCGGGCATTTTTTCCGATCTGCTGAATCATTTTTCCCTGCTTGCCGATAATCATCCCTTTATGAGAATCCCGTTCACAGACAATGGTCGCATGGATATCCATGATATGATTCTGACGGCGCATTTTCATAGAATCAATGGATACGGCAATCCCGTGGGGAATTTCCGCATCCATCAGACGCAGAACCTTTTCCCGGATCAGCTCGGCCACAATCTGACGCTCCGGCTGGTCTGTCACCACATCATCATCGTAGAACTTCGGTCCCTCCGGCAGATACTTCATAATCGAAGAAATAACCTCTTTACAATTTTCCCCGGTAAAAGCACAGCAGGGAATCACTTCCGCAAAATCCAGCATACTGCTGTAAACTTTCATGACTTCCAGCAATTCTTCTTTTTTTACCATATCCATTTTATTAATAATGAGAAGAATCGGTGTTTTTGTTTTCTGAAGCTGCTCGATAATATGCTGCTCTCCCGCACCGATAAAGGTGGAAGGCTCAACAAGCCAGAGAATGACATCCACTTCATTTAATGTCCGCTCCGCCACAGTGACCATATATTCGCCCAGCTTATTTTTTGCCTTGTGGATTCCCGG
>DBGCEW010000050.1:0-22408 GCA_048357495.1 Frisingicoccus sp. | reverse complement strand
GCAGCCACTCATCAGTCTTTTTTGATAACCCACTGTCCGCCGCTTCACTTTCTGTTTCCATATTTGCTGCCGATGCGGTAATTTTTGCCTCTTTTCCACAGCCTGTAATCACTGCCATCGTCATCACTGTAAACATCATTGCAAGTCTAAATTTTTTATTCATTTTTATTGTTGTCTTTTTCATAATATTTCCTCCTTCAATAATGCTTTTTCTTTGTTGATTTAAGAATAACACATCACAAACGTAAATTTGTTTTCGAACACAATCTTTATTCAAAAATAATGACACAATCCACAGCATCATAGTTGGCCTTACTGTAAAATCCAACCGCTCTTTCGCTATCGGAAAGCAAAGCAGCCTGGAAAATCCCCAGCGTAAATACTGGGTTTTTCCAGGCTGTTTCCTTAAAAATTCATTCATGCAAATAATTTCACTAAAAATCCGCCGTTATATTTCAGATGCTGGAGTTTCTCTACCTCCCAGGTAATAAACTGTTCCAGTGCTTTTTTCTTCACCTTTGTATTTAAAACACTATAGCCTTCACCATTTCCAAGGCCATACCAGTCATACATCTGCTGAAAGCTGCATGTAAAAACGGCAATATCCGACGGTTTAATATCCCTGATGGACTGGCCATTCCCCGCCTGCATATAGCAAAGGGAAACACAGTCTT
The DNA here is from genome assembly GCA_048357495.1 of Frisingicoccus sp. Classification (GTDB taxonomy): domain Bacteria; phylum Bacillota; class Clostridia; order Lachnospirales; family Lachnospiraceae; genus Frisingicoccus. The sequence goes on along the minus strand of DBGCEW010000050.1, from coordinate 21,734 downwards.
CCCCGACCACCGGATATAACGGAGTCTTTTCAGATTTCAGCCACTGATAGGCCGGATTGTCTTTTTCAAACATGGCTTTCATGTAGGCACAAATAGCTTCGGTTCCACGGTTATTTTTTACATATTCCTCTTCCTGCTGTTTCTGTGCTTTGTTCTCCTGATACTTTTCCTGAAGCTTTCCAAATAAACTCATCATCTTTTCCTCCTTAAACAAACGCATCTGCATCATCAATGTTCCTACAAAATCTTTTTACACGTGATAGCGAAACTGCCTCAGCAGATAATCTACATCATTATCGCCCATACCATAACAGGCAATCATATCTGCCTGAATCTGACGAAGAAGCTCCCTGGCTCTGGATGCCTCACAGTCATTCGCCGCTTTTATTGCTGCAAGATATTTGTTATAATCATTTGATCTCATATTTTTTCCTCCCTGAACTGTGTTGATTTCTTTGTTGATTTAAGAATAACACAGCAGGAAGATAAATTTGTTTTTGGAGGTTTTACTGATCCGGTCCAGTTCTCTGTCATTAAAAATTTTCCTGCGACCGTATCATCTGATACATTGTATTTGTCTGCACAAAGGGCGCCCATAAATATTACCATGATAGGCATTAATTACCGGATAAGTCAAGGATGGCTTTTTTCTGCCTGAGAAAGTAATTATAACCTATAAATGATGCCGGCAGAAAAATCTGCCGGCACTTTGTTGCGGATAATATCATTAAATATAAAATTTTAACGTGTTCTTATGCACTCAATACCCATAGAGCTCCTGATCCAAACCCCCATGGGCCGTCACCGTTACATCAAAATTAACGGTTCCTACAGATGCAACTACAGCCATGTCCATAACACAGGCGAGAGTTATCATAAACACTAGTATTTTTTTCTTCATAAACTCAGTCTCCTCTTTTTAGCCATTACCTGATATCGATATCCCGGTATTTGATAAGCTTTGATACGCTTATCATAAACTCATCCGCCTTTTAAAACAAGCATATGGCCATCAACATACTATTTCAGGCCACAAACCACAACCAATATTTTATTTTCGACCTTTTTGTCAGATTATTTAACTCAATGTCAATATATCCGGAAGTCTCTGCACCTGACATTGCAATAAATAATAGAGTATACCTCCATAGCCGTTCATCAGTCCCGGATGGATCCTTTCCTGAGGCAGGAGACTGATTTTTTCATCCAGCCATAATGTTTTTCCATCGATTCTATTCATCATCCACAGATTCCCGCATATTCCATGACATAAACTCCAACTGTCGCGCCGCCAATAGGCTTTTAATTTCATCCGGGCCCGCCCAATATCTGTTTCCAACCGTTCCTTCCATCTGTTATCTTCCACATTTTCAAGGCACTTTAATCTTGAGAGAAGAATGCCACCGGCGCCATGGCACCAGGCTACCGGACCAATATCTTCTTCCATTTCTTTTTCTTCCCGGACATCCAGCCAGTTATTTTTCTTTTCATCATAAAGAAATTCCTCATACTGCCAGATTTCTTCCGCCAGCGCCTCATATTTTTTATTCCCGGTTATTTTCCATAATAACATCACCGGCATCATCATTCCGGCATTTCCATGGGCCATTCCCGACATGGGCGGTATATCCGCCTTTACGGTCCATCCGATACCTATTTCCTGTTTCTCCGCCGCCTTTTCAACAATCTCCATGGCTTTTTCCGCCACGCTGACATAATGCCAATCCCCTGTAACTTCGTAGAGCTTCAGCATCACCTGTGCCGCTCCGGCATTTCCTGAAAGAAGATCGTAATTTGTATCTTCCTCCACTAATTTTTCCACAATCCGGCTATGCTTCTTTCCATACTCTAAATAAATGTCTTCCCGGGTCAATTGATATAAGGCCAGATATGTATAAACAATAGAACTCTCCCCCGTATAGGCCCCTGTAGATTTCGACTGGAGATTTTCCAAAGATTGAAGCCCCGATTCCGTATATTTAAAAAGCTGGTTCTTCAATGCTCTGTAAATATCTTCCACCTCCGGATCCTTTTCTGCCTGTTTCAAGGCAGCCATAATCAACAGCATTCCTGCAAGTCCTTCATATAAATACACATCCATAAAACGGATGCTCCACGTCAGCCGTTCATGAAAATTTATGTTGACAGAATACCAGCTAATCTCGGTTTTTTCCCGGTTCCATACCCCGCTTTCTAATATCCGCTGTTTCATTTCCAGCATCGGATTTTTTATTTCTTTATCATCGGCTCCATTTTTTAATGGTTCCTCCTTTGAAAAATAGATTTTATTTAAATACCTTTCCGTCTTATCAGACATCAAATCCAGAGAAGTCTCAATAAATTCACATTGTCTTTTCATATCCAAAGGGTTCAGATTCTCTAACCGCTCAAATAAAATATCCATGATGGTTTCTTCAAAATAGTGTTGAATTTCTTTTCCATCATCCGTAAACAGGCTCCGGGAATTTAACGCATAGTAAAAGAATGGAATATCTCCCCTCGAAAGACTTTCCTTTTCACTTTCTACGACCGCCTTATCTATTTCCCCTCTTCCTTCCCACAACAGATCAAAGAATTTCCATCGGCTTTCCTCTTTAGTCAATAAACTCGGATGCCAGGAACTGGAAAGCATCATACTGTATTTTTGTGTGTCCAGAACCAAATATCTGCTTTTTGTATTTTTCAGCTTTTCAATCAACTGACGAAATTCTTCCTTATCCTCTATTGCCGCCTTGTAAGCTGCTGTAAACCCCTCTAAAAAGGATTCTTTATATAAAAAGGGGGCATAAAATTTCCCGTTGAGCATTGCCCGGTTTTGTGTTTTTCCCGAGACCGGATAGTCATATGCCACCCGCATATTGGAAGTGCCAGCTTCGATGATCCTCGGCATCTTAAATGGATATTTCTGCCCGTCATCTCCGCTCATCCCGCTGATATCCACGCCTCTTCCTTCTCGATTCCAATAATAAAAAGGCAATAAACCCGTATACAAAACGGACTGGGATAACAAATATCCGATTTCCTCATTGGCTGTTTTTCGTTCCCGGTTATATCGAATATTGACCAGTGTCTCCAAGTCAATAACAACCGGATATTCCCCTGATGCAATAATATTTTCATAATGCAAATCCTTTGTTCCTATCACATAAAATAAAAATAACTGCACTCCCAGACGCATATAATAATTTTTTAACTGATTCTCCCTTTCACATTGCTTATAGGCCACAATGGAACTCCAGCTATGCTCCGGATAGGACAAAAACGGATAGGCTATCTGCTGAATTCCCGTCTTTTCACCAAACCACTGCAGCATCCGTCCGCATACCTGTTCATTTTCCATCGAATGGGGTTTAAACAGAATATCCTGCCCATTGTTCAAACCTATCTTCAGTACCTGTTTGCCACGATGATGCACATCCGCCAAATTCCCCGAAATTTTCGAAATTTTTTCAGCATCCGGACATAATGTCCTGCAGATATCCTTTCTGTCTTTGACAAACCATCGGATAACCTCCCCATAATATGAAACTGCATATTCGACAGCTTCTCTGATCTTCATTGGCAGCACTGGAAACTGTCGAAACAGCCCTTCTTCAAAATCTGCCGCGGTTATGATTCTGCGGCAAAAAAACAGATATTCTTCCTCCGGACTGCTTCCTTCCAGCATCCCATTCTGCTTGTACCCGTGCATCACAGCAATCAATGTCCTTATACATATGGATTGAAGCCGTTCTTCCAAATGTTCGGAAAAATCTGAATAAATTCTGTTTTCGAAATAGGCTTCCATATCTCCGATATTATTTTCCAAATCCTTTACCGCATCTTTCAGGATGCTTTCGTAAAATTCTTTAAATACGATTTTTTCCATTTCTATTTCCCCGTTTTATAATGAATGCATTTCCAATATCCAATAAGGGCAGAGTGTCTGTACACTCTGCCCCTCTGGTCATTTTCTGATTAACAGCAATGAATGGTAAGAAATGCTTCACACAATATAGTTGTGGTTACTGCTGCATCTACACCTTCTGCATCGGAAACTATTTTTCTGATTTCATTAATTTCTTCATCCAAATTTCCTGCATAGAAAATTTTTTCCTCGCACAACATAATTCTCCTCCTTTATTATATTATTTATATGTATGGTCTCTCAGTCACAAAAGCAAATCTTCACTTTAAATGTTTTCCTTCTGTGTAGAATGAGACAATACCATCATATTTATAAACAATATTTTTTACACTCTTTAATCCATAACCGTGTAATGCTTTATCTATTTTTGAAGTAACAATTTCCCCATTTTTTAAAATCGGTGGAATTTGAACACTATTTGCAATCTCAATAAAAAGCATATGTTGTTGTTTCTCTATACATATATGAATCCATCGTTCATCACTGTCTATTTTTTCACAGGCTTCAATGGCATTATCCAAAAGATTTCCCATTAAAATACATAACTCACCATCTGATAAAGGCTGTTTTAAAAGTGCTGAAGCATCTATTTGAAAATGAATCCCTTTCTTTTCAATTTCTCCAATTTTCCTATTTAATATAAAATCCATTAAATAATGACCTGTCCAAACTCTAGAATTTACTTCGTTAAATTCTCCGCTAATTTCTTCCAAATAGGTATGTAACTTTTCATACTCTTTATTTATTTCATATTCTTTCAACACCACAAAATAATGTTTAATATCATGCACCATTTGCCTATTTTTCTCAATAATCTTTAATATCTCCTGATGATTTTCCGTAACTAATTTTTCTTCTTCGATCAAAAACTGATTTTCCTTTTGAACCACCATACTTTTAAAAAGCAAAATTTCAAAAAAAGAAACTATAACTATCACAGTAAGCATGGAAATTCCAACTCTTATTTCACTTGAAGTATCTATTCCTAAAATAATTTTAATCAAAATCACTTGATATTTCTGCAAAATAATAACAAAAATACATCCAAAAAATAATGTCAACTTATTATACTCAAAAATCGCTCTCTTAAATATGTCTTTCCTATTTTTTATTTTCCTAATGCATACTGCCACAATTATTCGAGAACTAAGAAAAATCAATATTTTCCAAATGGATGTGCCTAAGTATACAGATTGTATAAATTCACTTCTCCAGTATGTCACACTCAAAACGGCGAAAAAACAATCAAACAGTGCTATCAAAGAATAAAACGATATAATAATCCCGCCAATTACAATTGCATTTTTCCTTGTAATATACAATGTACATAAAAAGGTAAATACAATGTTTCCCCAAAACATCCACTGAGAAAAAAATGCTACATTTCTATTGATAGAAGCCAAAAATGCCACACCCATAATATTACACCAAATTATCACCTTTTCTCTTTTATTAAGATACTTTTTTTCTAATACCGTATAATATAAAAGCTGATAACAAAGCCATATTTCAACAACGGCTACTACAAATTGAGCGCACTGCACAACAAATATTCCCACAGCTATTTCCCCCAATTACGACTAATGCTTGCTTTCACTTCCTTAAAACGTGCTCTGCTAACAATAACCTCTTCATTATTTTTCAGATATATAATATTTCCCTTCATACGAATAATATATCGAATATTCACAATATAGCCGCGTTCAATCAGTATAAAGGAATAGTCTTTCATTTCCTGCAATATCTGCTCCAAAGAAATACGTTCCCGATAATTTCCATTAACAGTAACATATTCTACATATTTAGAACTTTTAATCTTTTTAATGTAAATAATGTCTTTATAATAAAGTTTATGCATATCATTTACCGCGGTCACAAGTCTGTATTGTTTTCTTTCTCTCTTTATTCTTTCAATCAAACTATCCAACACCTGCGGAATTCTTTCTTCCATTTGCTGTTTTAAAATATACTGATATGCATCAATTGTATAGCTATCTACTGCATACTCAGAATAGGACGTCAGAAAAATCAAGTAAATCCTCGGATACCTTTCCCGGAGAATGGTTCCAAACTCAATGCCGTCCATCCCCTTCATTTGAATATCTGAAAATACGACGTCATAGCTATTTCCCTGTTTCACCTGTTTTAAAAACAGCTCGGCTCCCTGAAATGTATCCGTTTCTGCTTTTCCTGCCATCTCCGGAATATTTTCAATGCAGGTTTTTACTGCCTCTAATATCCGTTCCTCATCATCGACAATTGCGATCTTTATCATTCCTATGCTCCTCCCAAACGAACACATAGTATTTACTTCGATTTATATCATAAAACGTTGCTTCATCTTTTCGGACAGACAGCCGAAAAGTATGCTCCCACAGTTTTTGGTTTTCACTTTCTTCCAATATTTTTCCGCAATAATAAACATAGTCGCCTTTTTTATTTTCAGACACTTTGTCAAGAATATCTGTGACCACTTCTGAAATTTTCATAGAATGCAGCACCGGATTCCATCTTCCCAGCAGATTTCTCACATTGGTTTTATTCAACAAAATTCTCTGGCGCTGCCATCTTCCGGAAGGAAACAGGCGTTCCATATCCATATGTAAATAGGTTGCAACCTTCTGAAATTCCTCTCTTCCATCATCGTAGGAAAAACCCAGTTCCAGATAGGCATAAATATTCCAAACCGCTTTTTCCAGATAAAGAATTTTACCGGAAAGCTCATAATTTTCCCGTAACCATACAATACTCTTTATCAGAACATCTTTACTGTATATTCCCAAACTTTCGACATTAGAGACTGCAATCTTGACCGCTGCAACCTCAACCGCATCATAAAACATGTTTATACCTGCCCATTTTTCTGAAATAAGCTGTGAATTCACCTTTAGTAAATCAATTGTCTATTTGTAAATTCACATTTTTTGCTACAATTGTTACAATATGTCATAAAAGGAGGTCACAATACAATGAAAATTGGCGAAAGAATCCGATATTTACGTGAATCAAAAGGGATAACCCAGGCTGAATTAGCACAATTAATTCATATTTCTCCCAGCTTTATGAACCGCCTGGAGAAGGGTTCTTCAACACCTTCCCTCGAATATATCTGCAGTATTTCTGATGCTCTGGACATCACACCGCAGGATATTTTATGTGATTTATTTGTATACAATGATGATCTCTCAACACCTGAAAAGATTAAAATTCTCGTTCAGAAGTTTCCGCCGGAAAAGCAATTGCTGATTCTGGACCTGCTGAACTATTTATCTTCCCGTATAGATGAATTATAACATAACTTTTATTTCTTTCACTAAAAAGACCATGAATCATTATATTTCAGACCATTAATGGTTTTTCGCTTCCCCTGAAATCTCTGCAGTAATATGTGCATTTTCTATTGTAATACCTTTCCGTAAATCTCCAGAGCATCCCATACATGATAGGGTTCGGTATACAGATTTCCTTCTGCCCCGGCAGTAACCAGAAGATATTCCTGACCGCCCACCCTTGCCAGACTTGCCAGACACAATCCGGCCTCATCGGTATAACCGGTTTTTCCTCCAAGGATTTCACCTTCCGGAAAAACACCATTTCCCATATAATCATAAATCCTGCTCTGCATCGTAAATCCCTCCGGACGCATATCCGATCCCTGAGTGGTATAAATACTGCTTGTAAACACCTCCCGGAACCGTGAATCTTTAAGGGCATATTGAAGAAGCAGGGCCATATCCGCCACCGTCGTATAATGTCTTTTATCATGCAGCCCTGTTGTATTTGTAAAATGGGTATCTTCCATCCCCAAAGTCTCTGCCTTTTGATTCATCGCCTCGACAAAGGCTGATTCGGATCCATAGAGCCACTCCGCTGCCGCCACACAGGCCTCTCCCCCGGATGAAAGAAGCATTCCATAAACAAGGTCTCTGACAGACACACGCTCTCCCGGCCAGAATCCGGCCATAGAGGCATTATCATTATAAAGTCTCTCGAATATATCCTCCGAAAGGCTAAATTTTTCATCCAAATCCCCCGTATTTTCAATCACCAGAAGCGCCGTCATCATCTTCGTCATTGATGCCGGATACATCCGGTTTCTGCTTTGATGCTCTCCCTCAATTTTTCCGCTTCCCAGATTTACAAGCACAGCATTTTTACTCTGCAAATGGCTTAAATCCACAAATAATCCGCCGTCAATCTGATCCCAATATATCATATTTGTTCCGGAAACTGACCACCCGGGTTTTTCATCCGTAAAATTTAAAAAATGCATCATAAAATAAAAAACGCACCCCCAAAGAATCAAAATCATCAAAATCCTCCGTCCCCAATATCCCCGTTTTCTTCCTTTCACCGACATGGTATTTTCACTCCTTTTCAATATCTCATACGAAAAACAAAAGATCCTTATCCTGTTCAATCATTATTGTACAGGACAAAGATCCTTTATTCTTTAATATCTGATAATGAAATTCTTAAGAAATAATTAACATTTGGCGGATGCTTTTTCTGCCTCTGCAGGAAGTGTTACACAAAATGTTATCACCTCATTTTCGCTTTCCGCAGTAATCGATCCACCGTGGAGCGTCACAATCTCCTTTGCAATCGCAAGTCCGAGCCCCGCGCCCCCCGTATTGCTTGTCCGTGCCTCATCCATACGGAAAAATTTTTCAAAAAGGGTGTTCAGTTTTTCTCTGGCAATCGTCCTTCCCCGGTTCCGGAAGCGGATTTTCAGCCACTCCTCTGTTTTTTCTGTCTCGATTTGAATTTCTGTATTTTCGTAGCTGTAGGACACGGCATTTTTCAAAATATTGTTAAAAACCCGGGCCAGTTTTTCAGAATCCCCATAAACCTTCGTATCCTCATCCACAGACAGTTTCACCCTATTGCCCCGGGCCGACAGAACCGGATAAAATTCATCGGTCATCTGAATCAGCATATAATACAGATCAATGGTCTCTTTTTCCAAAATCATCTGCTGCAGATTATATCTGGTAATTTCAAAAAACTCATTAATTAATTTTTCCAGCCGGTATGCCTTATCCAAAGCAATATGGACGTATTTGGCTTTCTGAGCTTCCGGCATATCCGGCGCCTCATCCATCAAACTCAAATAACCGATAACCGATGTCAGCGGTGTTTTTAAATCATGGGCCAAATAGGTAATCAAATCATTTTTCCGGCCGGCTTCTTCCTTTAAAATTTGCTCGTGGCGCTGCATCGTTGCCTTGATTTCGGCCATCTGCGCAGAAATCGCCCCGTAACCGTCTCCAAAAACCGTCAGCGCCGCCTCATCCTTCGCCATATACGCCCGGATAGCCGCATCAATCTCCGAAACGGTACTTTCAATCCTTTTCCGGGAATAAAACCGAGTCACCAAAAAAAGAACGGACAGCCACAGGATTGTAAAGAAGATCAAAAGAATCTTGCCCAGAGCTTTGATTCCCATCCAGTCCACCACCTCATAATAGATGGTTCCCTCTTCCGTCCATGTGGTATACGTATCGCTATATCTGTTCTGGAACCAGTCCAGAACAAAACCATTAAACAGCGTATCCACAGCATAAATAATCAGCATACAAATAAGAATGCCCCCGCCGACAGCCAGCGCTGCCCAAATTCCCGGAGTCACAGATTTTTTCTCATTCAATTTTATATCCGCACCCCCAGACTGTTTTTATATACTTTGGACTTTCAAAGGAGTCCCCCATTTTTTCCCGCAAATGTCTTATATGGACGGTAATTGTGTTATTGCTTTTGCTGTAATATTCGTCTCCCCAGATTTGATGAAAAAGCCCTTCTGCACTGACGACACTTCCCTTATTCTGACAAAGAATCGATAAAATTGAAAATTCTGTCGGTGTCAGGGGAAGGGGTTTTTCATTCAAAGTACATTCATGGGTCCGGATATTTAAAACAAGTCCCGAATGAACCAGCACACCGTCCTCCTCTGCCTTTCCCGAATTGTAGCGTTTATACCGGCGAATCTGGGCCTTCACCCGGGCGACCAGCTCCAATGGAAGAAAGGGCTTGGTGATGTAGTCATCTGCCCCCAGTGTCAATCCTGTGATTTTATCCACTTCTTCGCCCTTTGCCGTCAGCATAATGACAGGATAGTGATATTTTTCCCGGATTTTCCGGCAAAGCTGAAATCCATCCATTTCCGGCATCATCACATCCAAAATCGCCATGTCGAGTTTTTCCCTTTCAACACACCCCAGAGCTTCTGCGGCGGAATAAAATTTATATACATGAAAATCTTCATTTTGAAGATAAAGGGCTACAAGGTCTGCAATTTCCCTTTCGTCATCCACAACAAGTATTTTTTCTTTCATAACCCTACCTCCCGTTATAGGTTTATCATAACAGACAGAGGTTGAAAAATCTTTAAGATTTTATTAATATCTTCAGGACCTTCTGCGGTAAACAACCCGGCCTTCTTTGATCGTTTCTAAAACCTTGATATGCTTCACCTCATCCACAGGGATATCTAAAGGATTCTTATCCAAAATAATTAAATCTGCCAGCTTTCCTTCTTCAATCGTTCCTTTATCCCTTTCCTCGCCATACTGGTATGCGCCATGAACTGTCATCGCTTTTAAGCCCTCATAAACCCCGATACGTTCCGCTTTGGATAACTGCACACCGGCTTTCGTTATCCGCTTTGCCCCACACCAGATGGTACCAAAAACATCCGGCATCAAAACCGGGCTGTCCTGATGCAGGGTAAAAGGAAGCTTTAACCGGCTTGCAGACCCGGCCGGAGAAATATTTGCAGCCCGCGCCATACCGAAATTCCGGATATGGATATCTCCCCAATAATAGGTATGGGCGATAAAAAAGCTTGGGATCATCGATATTTCAGCCATTCTTTCAAGCTGCTTTTCCTGAACAAGCTGGGCATGAATCATAACCGGTCTGTGTGTATCCGCTGCCGGAAAGTCCGATCGGACCCTTTCAAACTGGGTAATATACTGCTCTGCCGCAGCATCTCCATTGCAATGGGCCAGAAGCTGCCGGTGATTTTTTAAGGCCTTCCGGATAAGTCGGTAAACCTCCCCATCCTTCTTAATCGGGTAGCCGCAATAGCCGTCCTCTGCCCCCGCATAGGGTTCTTTCATCCATGCGGTTCTTCCCTGGGGTGAACCATCCAGAAAGATTTTATAGCCGCCAATTTTAAAATGATTCCTGTAGTGATCTGCATATTCTTCATGCCGGGTCAGTAAATCCTCATGATTCTCCAGATCGATATACCCTGCCAGATCCAGGTACAGCGCATGCTGCTGCTCAGCATATTGAAGGATTCGGAACAGGGGTTCCGTCACCATCCCCTCCTGCACCGTTGTCACCCCATAGCTTGCATAAATCTCCTGAGCCTTACGGAAAAGCAGCATCAGAGCATCCCTGTCCACCATAGGCATTTTGCCGCGAAAGCCTACAAAAGCCGTTTCCTCCATATATCCGCTGAGTTCCCGGGAGCCGTCCGCACGCCCATAACGCCCGCCCTCCGGATCCGGCACGGCCTGGTCCAGTCCCTGCATCCGCAATCCCATGGAATTCGTCACGCCCATATGGGACGATGCATGGATAATCAAGACCGGATGCCTGTTTGAAACTTTATCCAGCACCCTTTTATCCGGATGGCTGTTTTCCAGAAGAAAATTATGGTCATAGTTTGTCCCGATCACCCACTGGCCCTCCGGGATTTCATTTTCTTTAATAAATGCCTTCAGTCTCCGGATTATATCTTCAAAATCTTCTGCCTGGGATAAATCACATTGAGACAGGGAATTTGCCAGCCCGGCAAAATGACTGTGACCGTCAATAAAACCGGGAAGCATTGTTTTTCCCTGCAAATCGATGCAGACTGTCTCCTCTTTTTTGCAAGCCAGTACCTCTTTATCGGTCCCGCGTCTCCGGATGCGTCCGTCTTCAAGAAACACGGCCTGAACCTGGGGACAGGTTTCATCCATAGTAAGAATGGTGCCATTAAAATAAATTTCCGACATTTGCTTTCCCTTCTTTCCTCATAAACAAACAGAGCATCCCTTTGTCTGGGAATGCTCCGTCTGAAGTTTCAGTCTATTCAATTTAAATTATACCCGATTATAATTGATCAAACAACCTTTTAAGATAATTTCACGTTCTTCATCGGTCAGTTCACCGAGAGTCATAGTAAACGGCATGAGTTCATCACCAACCATGTATGCGATTATCTGGTCTGCCTTTTCCTCAACGGCTTTACGCACATCCGGAACAAAAATATAATCACCGTTAGCAAACGGAAGTGCCCCCTCAGGGATAATAAATGGCAGCATACCCCAGTTGATGAGGTTGGAACGATAACGTTTTGTTGCATATTCGTTGGCAATATTTGCCCATCCACCGAGAACCTTCTGGCAGGAAGCCGCCTGCTCACGGGCAGAACCGTCGCCCGGTTTTACAGCAAAGATGGTACTTCCAACACCCAGGTTGCCTTCACCGGCTTCCGGGAATTTGGTATGAACTTTTTCCATAATCGGTTTCATCTCAGGTACAGCTTCCAGAGGACAGGTGCCTGCTTCAATTGCCTTCTGAGCCTTCTGGATTTCTTTTGCCCGTCCCACATAAGCCGGGTCTTTTCTGGAGAGGGTAAACTCAGCCAGTCCCAGAGGGTTGGAACGGTAGGAAGATGTTTCACCGGAAGGAATGAGTTCATCCGTTGTTGTAACCGGATCATGAATTTCAGAAACAACCTTTAACAGCATATTCTGAGGCAGTGCGGACATCGCCGGCCAGTCTTTGATGTTTGGTCCCAGCTTGATCTCCACTTCCGGCTGAGCCACACCATGGCTGTCAAATACGCGGTTTTCATAAATTGTTTTATCGAAGAAATATTTTGGTTTTGTATAGTTTACATCGATATCGGTGGCCGGTGTCAGATAACCTTTATTCGCAGCTGTTGCCGCAATGGAACGGGCATCCATAAGGGCCACGGAAGAAATCTGTCCGTTCTGAATCTTGGAGCCTTCACGGTTCGGGAAGTTTCTTGTAGAATGGCGGATACTGAATGCATTATTGGCCGGTGTATCTCCGGCACCAAAACATGGTCCGCAGAAAGCGGTTTTTACGATAGCGCCCGTAGCCATCAGATTTGCCACGGCGCCGTTTTTAACCAGCTCCATGTAAATCGGTGTACTTGCCGGATAAACGCTTAAGGTAAATTCATCCGAACCGATGCTGGCACCTTTAAGGATATCCGCAGCATCACAGATATTTTCAAAACCGCCGCCGGCACATCCGGCAATGATTCCCTGTTCCACATAGAATTTTCCGTTACGCACCTTGTCTTTCAGGGTAAAATCCACCTGACCGTCCAGGCTGACAAGGGCACGTTTTTCACAGTCATCCAGAATGTCCATCAGATTGGCATTCAGTTCTTCAATCGTATATGTATTGCTTGGATGGAACGGCATGGCAATCATCGGACGGATTGCGCTCAGATCGATCTCGATCATTCCGTCATAGTAAGCCACCTCTCCCGGATTTAATTCTTTATAATCTTCGGAACGTCCATGGATATCATAGAAATCTTTGATCGCATCATCGGTCCGCCAGATCGACGACAGACAGGTGGTCTCTGTCGTCATAACATCCACACCGATACGGAAATCAGCGCTCAGAGCAGAAACACCAGGTCCTACAAATTCCATCACTTTATTTTTAACATAACCATTGTCAAAGACAGCGCCGATAATTGCAAGCGCAACGTCCTGAGGTCCTACGCCAGGAATCGGCTTGCCCTTCAGATAAACACCGATAACCCCCGGCATATTGATATCATAGGTCTGGTTCAATAACTGTTTTACAAGTTCCGGTCCGCCTTCGCCCATCGCCATCGTACCTAAGGCACCGTAGCGTGTATGGCTGTCAGAGCCGAGAATCATACGGCCGCCGCCGGCCAGCATTTCTCTGGCAAACTGGTGAATTACCGCCTGATGGGGCGGAACATAAACACCGCCGTATTTCTTGGCACAGGAAAGACCAAACATATGATCATCCTCGTTAATCGTACCGCCCACCGCACATAAACTGTTATGACAGTTTGTCAGTACATAAGGTACCGGAAATTTTTCCAGACCTGAAGCTCTCGCCGTCTGAATAATTCCCACAAAGGTGATATCATGGGAGGTTAATTTGTCAAATTTAATTTTAAGTTTTTCCATGCTGCCGGAAGTATTGTGCGCTTCCAGAATACCATAAGCAATGGTATTTTTCGCAGCTTCTTCTCTGGAAATTTCTTTTCCTGTCTTCGCTGCAAGAATCTGTTTTACCTCACCGGCATCCTCAACGATTTCTGTACCATTTAAAAGATAGGCACCGTTTCCGTATAATTTCATATACTTTGTCCTCCTGTTTATTCTTCTGCCACATGGCTCATTAACATTTCATAAAGCGCCGGATAATCCCGCTTCATCCGGACCGGTCTGTAATCCCGGTCTAAAAAGCCATGGGATGTTTCCCCCGTACACCGGAGTTCTCCGCTCTCATGGTCGGTCACCCGGTAAATAACGGTCATCTTCACACCGCTGAATCGAGTAATTTCCGTGTGGATATCCACCACATCATTATACCGTACCATCGTTTTATACTGGCAGGATGCGGACAGCACCGGAATGATAATCCCCATTTCCTCTACCTTGTCATAAGAAAGTCCCATTTTCTCCATAAAATCCAACCGGGCTTCTTCAAACCACCGGATATAATTGGAATGATGGATAATCCCCATCTGGTCCGTTTCATAATATTGGGCACGGCGCACATACACAGGTTCAAAAGCATCGCTGCTGTCTTGATCTTCAATAATTATTTCTTTCATGACTTTTTCTCCTGACATTTATTTATATTACCATACTTTTTTACTCAGTTAAAGCGAAATTAAACAAAAATATACTGAACAAAAATCATATATAAAAGGGTTCCGCCCCCAATGCTTAAGAGAACATTATTTTTCCATCGGTGGAGGCATACGATCACCGCCACACTGATCAATTCCGGCAGTCCGTGGCTCCCTTTAAAAAAATTGACATCCTTCAGACAATAGACAACAAGAAGTCCGATGACCGCACAGGGGAGAACCTTTCCAAGATACCGGATAAATTCCGGCGTTTTTTTATTTTCAGGAAATAAAATAAAAGGAAGAAACCGGGTCAGCATTGTCCCCAGAGCGCAAATGCCTATCGTTACCAAAGCCTGTCCTGCAGTCATCATGGATTCCTCCTCTCCAGTTTATGTTTCATGACGCCAAGGCCTATAAAAATTCCGATCATGGCCGGAATAATAAAAGAACTGCTGCCGAAAACCAGACGGCACAACACCGTTACCCCAACACCGATCATGGCCGGACGGTGTTCCCTTGTTTCCTGCCACTGCCCGGTAAAGATTACAACAAACAGGGCTGTCAGAACAAAGTCCAGACCCTTTGTATTAAAGGAAATCATGGTTCCGAGAAGAGCTCCGGCAACACTTCCGGCAATCCAGTAACACTGATCTAAAAAGGTCACCCAGAACATATACCATACTTTCGATACACCGGCTTCAGGCTCCGGTCCGCAAAGCACAGAAAAGGTTTCATCCGTGAGACCAAAAATAAGATAGGGTTTTAATTTCCCCGTATTTTTAAACCTGTCCAACATGGATAAGCCATAAAAAAGATGTCTGGCATTCACCATTAATGTCATGACAAAGGCGGCCATCGGATTAAAAGCTGAAACCAGCAGTGAAACCGCCACATACTGCATAGAGCCTGCATAAATCAGCAGGCTCATAAGCAAAGCCCATAAAGGGCCGTATCCCTTTGCATTTAATAGGATTCCAAAAGCAATGCCAAGAAAAATATACCCGGTCATAACCGGAATCGTCCCTGGAAAAGCCACCCTTAATGCCCGTATTTTATCATTCATTGCTCTGTCCCTTACATTTTCTGTTGATCAATTCTCTGCCCTTTCCCTTTTTCATACCTAGCATAGCCTCTGCATGCCAGCCATCCGCACAAAATTCCAATCAGAATGCCGGCAAGCACATCCGTCGGAAAATGTACCGCCACATACAGCCTTGACCAGGCAATGACTCCCGCCAGTAGGATCAGCACTGCCGATATCCTGCGTATTCTACGGTCTGAAGCCCAGTACAAAGCACAGGCTGCTGCAAAAGAACTGCTGGAATGACCCGATGGAAAAGAAAAATCCGACTGGCGTTCAAGAAGCAGCAGCAAATCCTGAAACTGTTCGTAGGGCCGTATCCGGGCTACCATGTTCTTTAACACCACATTAGTCACCAGACCACTGAGAATCAGTGCTATCAAGCCGCAAATCCCCATCTTCCGCGTCCGTTTGGAAATCAAAAGGGACAGGCATAATACGATCCAGAACAGCCCCATATTTCCAAGATGACTGATAAATACCATAGGCTCTGTCAGCCAGTCAAATCGCAAATGTTCCTGAATAAACATGAGAATTTCATAATCAATCTGTGTAATAAATTCAAACATATTTTTCTCCCTGTTTGCAGCCGGTTAAACCCCTTCACCGTTAAAGTCGGGTATAAAGCTCTCCGCTGCCGTATCTCCTTCCTGAATAAATGCATTTTCAACACCTTTATCAATAGCGTACTGAACCAGACGGTCATAAACCTTTTTCTTAACTTTAGACTTCAGCTCCGGAAAATCATCTAGGCTCCCCTTCGGCGTATACTGATTCATCAGACTCAGATAAATATGATCGCCGTAGTTTTCATAAAGATAATCAATAATCTGCCGGGAATCCATCGACTGTCCCGGCAATACCATATGACGTACAATAATCCCCCGGATCATCATCCCGTTTTCATCAAATTCCGGGCCTCCAGTCTGGCGGTACATTTCTTCCAGGGCCTTCGCCGCATAAAAAGAATAGCCTTCTTCACGGGCATATCTTTTGGAAATGTGAACATCCATAAACTTAAAATCCGTGAGATAAACATCTACCCAGCCATCCAGAAGTTCCAATGTGTCAATTTTTTCAAATCCGCCGGTGTTATAGACGATGGGCAGCCGAAGTCCCTTTTTCCGGCTGATACGCAGAGCTTCAACAATCTGAGGCACATAATGGGTTGGGGTCACCAGATTGATATTGTGAGCTCCCTTTTCCTGTAATTCCATAAAAATTTCCGACAGCCGGAGAACCGAAACTGCCTTTCCCCGGCCTTCTCTGGAAATCTGCCCGTTCTGACAGAACACACATCCTAAATGACATCCTGCAAAAAACACAGTCCCAGAACCTCTGGTTCCTGAAATACAGGGTTCCTCCCACATATGAAGCGCCGCCCTGGCCACCTTTAGTTCCACCGTCTGACGGCAGAAGCCCCTCTGCCCTTCCAGACGGTTGACACCACATTCCCTCGGACAAAGGCTGCATTCCCTATACCATTTTTTCCAATTCATAATTCTGATATGCCGTCCTTCTGCTAAAACTCCAATGATTTAAATACTTTGCGCAGGAAAATACCACCCAAAGCTACTGCCACTAATTCCGCCAGTGGAAATGCCAGCCACACTAAATCCAGGTTGCCTGTCTGTGCCATAAGAAAGGCAATCGGCACAAGAACCACAAGCTGGCGCCCTACAGAAATAAACATACTGTAAATGCCGTGGCCCAGAGACTGGAGCACAGAGATACTGATAATACTGAAAGCCGCAAAAGGGAAGCTGATACTGATAATCTTCAACGCCGGAACTCCGATCGCCACCATGGATTCCGAAGCATTAAACAGACCCAGTAATTTTTCAGAGCCTAACTGGAAAATAACCAATCCGATCACCAGCATACAAAATGCATAGCATAATCCCAGTTTAATCGTCTTCGTAATACGTTTCCGCTGTTTAGCGCCATAGTTAAAGGCAATAATCGGTACCATCCCATTATTGAGTCCGAAAACCGGCATAAAAATAAAACTCTGCAGTTTAAAATAAACACCAAATACCGCTGTAGCTGTGGATGTAAAAGACATAAGAATCTTATTCATACAAAAGCTCATAATCGATGTAATACTTGCCATTATAATAGAAGGAACGCCGACAGCGTAAATATTTTTAATAACGATTTTATCCGGTTTCATCTCCCGAATATGAAGCCGGATATCTTTATTTTTAGTTATATTGAAAATAACTGTAATAATCATGCCGACAATCTGTCCAATGACGGTTGCCGCTGCCGCACCGGCAACTTCCATCCGCGGAAATCCAAAGTAACCAAAAATTAAAATGGGATCAAGAACAATATTGATCACAGCACCTGCTGTCTGGGAAAACATCGTGTAGATTGTCCTGCCTGTTGCCTGAAGCAGACGTTCAAAGGCAATCTGCAAAAATATACCAAAAGAAAAGATACAGATGATCACCGTATAATCCTTACCATAAGCAATAATTTCCGGAATGTCCGTCTGAAGCCGGTAAAATGTTTCCACACCAACCAGACCAAAAATAAGGAAGACCAAATAACTCATTACGGCCAGAAATGCACTGTTATTCGCCGCCTTATTCGCCATCCTGAAATTCCGTTCCCCAAGGCTTCTGGAAAGAAGCGCATTCACACCGACCCCCGTACCTGTGGCTACTGCAATCATCAGATTCTGAACCGGAAACGCCATAGATACAGCTGTCAGTGCATTTTCATTAATCTGGGATACAAATACACTGTCCACTACATTATACAGCGCCTGCACAAGCATGGATATAATCATCGGCAGGGACATGGTAACCAACAGCCGGTTGACCGGCATGGTTCCCATTTTATTTTCCTGGTGTATCACTTCTTCCTGATTCATCTTCTGTTCCTCCAAAAATTCCCTTGATCATACTTTCTAAAATATCTGTCGCCAATTCAAGTCCGCCCGTTGTATTAATACAGAGATCAAAATTGTGGTAATCTCCAAAACGGTTCATTGTAAAATGATTATAATAATCACTGCGCTGCTTATCCTTTTTCTTAACAAAATTCGGATTGTTTTCTTCATTTTCGCCATAAACCTTACGTACCCGTTCCAGACGTTCCTCCATCGGTGCATAAACGAAAAAGCTGAGAACATCTTCTCTGTCTCTTAAAATATAATCACTGCAGTTACCTACAATAACGCAGGAGCTTTTTTCTGCCAGCTCATTCACAATTTTTGTCTTTGCCAGATATATCTGGTCGGATAATGGCCGCTCCTGAGTGGACATATACAGATTATACAGAAAACTGGATGTCTTTTTTTCCTTCCACTCTTCGATGGTTTCCCGGGTAAATCCGCTCTCTTCCATCAGCATATTAATAATTTCTTTATCATAAAAGTCAATTCCAAAACGCTCTGCCAGAGCCTGACCGATCAGGCGTCCACCGGAACCATATTCTCTGCTGATTGTAATAACAAAATGTTTCATAACATCGCCTCCATAATTTTAGTTATCGCAGATAAATTGTATCATTGAATAGAAATGGTGTCAATTTTACATTTTTGAATATAATTTAAGCCTACGCTTCCCCATTCAGAAAACGTAGGCATTTAATTATTCTTTATCTTTTTTCAAGCTTCTCAAGCTCGCTTTTCGCATTTTTATGATAAATATACCATAAACCCCTGAGCAGTAAAGTATCATCATAAATAACCTTTTTCCGGCAATAGGGAAGAATCATTCCGGCAATGCCGCCTGTTGCCAGGGCTGTGACCGCTCTGCCGAGTTCTTCCTCAATCCGCTCAATCAGTCCGTCAATCACAGACGCATTGCCGTAAAGCAGGCCGCTCTGCATACTTTCAATCGTATTCTTTCCTATAATATGCTTCGGCTTTTCAAAACGAATATAGGGAAGCTGGGATGTCCGCTCTGTCAGTGCATCCTGGGAAATACGAATTCCCGGCATAATCATTGTGCCGAGATATACTCTTTTTTCATCGATAACAGAGCAGGTGGTTGCTGTCCCCATATCAAAAACAACCAGAGGCCCCGGATATTCCTCCGCTGCCGCCACCGCATCCACAACCAGATCTGTGCCAAGACTGGCCGGATGGTCTGTTGCGATTTTAATACCTGTTTTAATGCCGCTGCCTACAACCAGAGGCGTCACCCCTGTCAGCATCGTCATTCCATCCCGGACAACGTCGGTCAGGGCCGGCACTACCGAAGAAATAATCCCACCACGGACCCCTTCTGCCGAAACCTCATAAATGTCCAGCATCGTCTTTAAATCAATCATAAACTCTTCTTTCGTTTTCTGACGGTCCGTCTGTATTCTTCCGGAAAAAACCACCTTTCTGCTATCATCCATCAAACCGATAACAATATTGGAATTTCCGATGTCCACTGCAAATATCATACCTCTGTTCTGCCTTTCCGGGAATTTTTCTTTTTCAGAAGCTCCTTCAGCTCAGTAAGCAGCTCGTCTGCAGCCGCTTCCTTGCCCATCATTGGCAAATCACGCGTTCCATCAGCGCTGATGAGAAGCAAATGATTCGTATCTGTTCCAAAACCGGCACCTGCCTCTCTCAGACAGTTGGCTGCAATCATATCTGCCTGTTTCTTTACCAGCTTTGCCTTCGAATTTTCTTCCACATTCTCAGTTTCCATAGAAAATCCGCAAAGTACCTGATGTTCCTTTTTATGAGCTCCGAGCCATCCGAGGATATCCTTTGTCCGCTTTAATTCAAGAAATAAATCCCCGTCTTTTTTCTTCATTTTTTCATCCTGCACCTGTGCCGGACAATAATCCGCCACTGCTGCCGCCTTAATAAGGATATCCTGTTCCTCCCATCGGGCACAGACCGCCTGATACATATCTTCTGCGCTCACCACCGGAACCACATCGACAAAGTGTGGTGGAACCAGTTCTACAGGCCCGGTAACCAGTGTCACTTCAGCCCCACGGAGCATCGCCTGACGGGCAATGGCATATCCCATCTTCCCCGTAGAATGGTTCGTCAGAAAACGTACCGGGTCCAGCGCTTCCCTCGTCGGCCCTGCAGTGACAAGAACTTTCTTCCCTTTTAAATCTTTTTCACAGGCGATTTCCCGGAAAATGTATTCCAAAAGTACCTCTTCCGAAGGCATTTTCCCGTCACCGGTCACGCCACAGGCCAGATATCCGTTATCCGGCGGAATAATCACCTTGCCGTAGGATTCCAGCCGTTTCAGGTTATCCTGAAGAATTGGATTATGAAACATATTCACATTCATTGCCGGAGATATAAGTACCGGACAGGTCATAGCCATGGCCGTTGTACTCAGCATATCATCCGCAATACCGAATGCCATTTTCCCGATAATATTGGCCGATGCTGGCGCAACCAGCATCACATCCGCCCGGGATGCCAGAGAAACATGGGAAATATGAAACCGGAAATTCCTGTCAAAGGTATCCACCATACATTTGTTTCCCGTTAATGTCTCAAAGGTCGTCGGATGCATAAAATTCGTCGCATTTTTAGTCATAATAACATGCACATCGGCACCAAGTTTCACAAGACTGCTGGTAAGCCCCCCAATCTTATAGGCTGCAATACTTCCTGTAACTCCAAGAACGACTGTTTTTCCCTTCAGCATTTATTCCACCTCAATTCATTTCAGATAAAAGCCCGTGCTTCTCATAGCGGGTAATTCGGACAACCTCATTATCTTTTCCGACAAAAACAACCTTCGGCGGATATTCCTTTGCTTCCTCTGACAGTGAAAGTCGTAGTATTTTCCTTGAAAGGGGCTGAAATTATGGACAGCAAAAAGGTAGGAGCATTTATCGCTGTAAATCGTAAGAAAAAAGGATTAACGCAGGAACAGCTTGGA
>DBGCEW010000049.1:0-5077 GCA_048357495.1 Frisingicoccus sp. | reverse complement strand
GGAGAAGATGGTCTGGCACGGCTGAAGGGGACGGATACCATTGCCGGAAGTACATTGCAGATGAACCGGGGACTTCAGGTGCTTATTGAAAAAGCCGGTGTGCCTGTGGATGCGGCAATCAATTCCTGTACGATAAATCCTGCCCGGTGTCTGGGCGTGGACGATCGTAAAGGAAAAATCTGTGCGGGCTATGATGCGGATCTTGTTGTACTGGATGCGGATTATTCAGTCCTTCAGACGTATTGTAAAGGAAAATCTTTCAGATAATAAAAACAGACATTTTATCACCTGTTCTATCCATGAAAGGATATGGAGGCGGATAGAATGTCTGTTTTATTTTTTTCTTTTCTTCGGGACGTTTGTCATATATAATAGCATATAAACAGATATTTGACAGGAAGGGGATTCTATGTACCGGATATTAATTATAGAAGATGATATGGGGATTGCCCAGGCGATGCAGAACCAGATTAAAACATGGAATCTGGAGGCAAGATGTGTGGAAAATTTCAGAGATGTGATGAAAGAATTTGGGGAATATGATCCTCAGCTGGTTCTTTTGGATATTTCTCTGCCTTTTTATAATGGATACTATTGGTGTACCGAAATCCGTAAAGTTTCCAAAATACCTATTTTATTTATTTCTTCCGCATCGGATAATATGAATATCGTTATGGCCATGAATATGGGAGGCGATGATTTTATTGCGAAGCCCTTTGATCTGAATGTCCTGATGGCAAAGATCCAGGCAACGCTCCGCCGTACCTACGACTTCGGCGGTCAGATGACGATATTGCAGCACCGGGGAGCCCTGTTAAATATTTCAGATGCCTCGCTGACCTTTGAAGGACAGCGAATTGATCTGACAAAAAATGATTACCGGCTTTTGCGGACTCTGATGGAAAATAAAGGGAAAGTGGTCAGCCGGGATATGCTTATGCAGCGGCTTTGGGAAATAGACAGCTTTGTTGATGAAAATGCACTGACAGTCAATATTGCCCGGCTGCGGAAGAAACTGGAGAATGCCGGCTTATCTGAATTTATTGCCACTAAAAAAGGAATGGGGTATATCATCGAGTGATCGGAGTGGGAGTATGAAGCTGTTTTATGAATATATCAAATACCATATAAAAGGTATCGTCCTGTTTTTCTGCTGTTTTATTTTGTATGTTATCATTTTTGTGCTGTATCATTTACCGGCGGGGGCAGTGCTTTATGCATCGGTTCTCTGTGTTTTTGTGGCCCTTCTGATGGGTGGATGGGATTACCGCCGTTTTCTTAAAAAGCATCGTCAGCTGGAATATTTAAAAAAAGAAATACGGGTGACGGGGGACCACTATCCAATTTCGGATAATCAGATAGAAGCAGATTATCAGGAGGTTATTCGTGAGCTTTATGATGAGAAGCAGCAGATAACCACATGCATGGAGCAAAAATACAGGGGGATGATGGACTATTATACGATCTGGGTGCATCAGATTAAAACGCCGATTGCAGCGATGCGGCTTCAGCTTCAGGGGGAAGCTTTTGAGCAGAATCAGGAACTTCTGGAAGAGCTTCAGCGGATTGAACAGTATGTGGAAATGGTCCTTACTTATTTGCGGCTGGATGCGGGAGCTACAGACTATGTTTTAAAAGACTATGATTTGGACAGGATCATTAAACAGGCAGTGAGAAAGTATGCTTCCCAGTTTATACGGAAGAAAATAGCCATCGAATATGAACCCTTTTTCTGTAAGGTGCTGACAGATGAGAAGTGGCTTCTTTTTGTTATGGAGCAGGTGATTTCAAATGCATTAAAATACACCCGTACCGGAAAGGTTTCAATTACTCTGGAAAGGCCGAAAATACTCTGTATCCGGGATACGGGCATTGGAATTGCGCCGGAAGACCTGCCGAGAATTTTTGATAAAGGCTTTACCGGATATAATGGACGGAATGATAAAAAAGCCAGTGGTATCGGTCTTTATCTTTGCCGGAGAATCTGTAACAATCTCGGGCATCGGATCAGTGTTGATTCCAGGGTGGACGGGGGCACTGTTGTCCGGATTTATCTGGACAGACAGCCTCTGGAAGTTGAATAGGATAGGCAATCTTTCAAAACTGTAATATTGGACGGGGGAAATGTAAGCTAAAATTATGGCTGGCCATTTCCCTTTTTGCTATACTGAATTCACAATAAAAAAAGGAGGAAGTCCAAATGGCAATTTTGGAAGTTCATAATATTAAAAAAATTTATACGACACGATTTGGAGCCAATAAAGTACAGGCCCTGTCCGACGTGTCCTTCAGTGTGGAAAAAGGTGAATATGTGGCGATTATGGGGGAGTCGGGTTCAGGAAAAACAACTCTTTTAAATATTCTGGCGGCCCTCGATAAACCGACTGCAGGAAATGTTTACCTGGACGGCCATGAGCTTGTGAAAATCAAAGAGTCGAAAATTGCAGAATTCCGGCGGGATAATCTGGGATTTGTTTTTCAGGATTTTAATCTTCTGGATACCTTTAATTTGAAAGATAATATTTTTCTTCCATTGGTACTGGCCGGAAAGCATTACAGTGAAATGCAGAAAAAATTGACACCGATTGTCCAAAAATTGGGTATTGAAGGTCTGATGGGGAAATATCCCTATGAGGTTTCCGGCGGGCAAAAGCAACGGGCAGCAGTTGCCAGGGCGCTGATTACCAATCCAAAACTCATTCTTGCCGATGAACCGACAGGAGCGCTGGATTCAAAATCCACGGAGGAACTTCTGGAGTTATTTTCAAAAATCAATCAGGAGGGGCAGACCATACTGATGGTTACCCACTCTGTTAAGGCGGCGAGCCGGGCCAACCGGGTACTTTTTATTAAAGATGGGGAAGTTTTTCATCAGATTTACCGGGGAGAAAGCACCAATGAACAGCTCTATCAGAAAATTTCCGATACACTGACCATACTTGCGACAGGTGGTGATGGCAGATGAGACTGGGGTTTTATCCAAAACTGGCTTTTACAGGCATTATGAAAAACAAAAAAACCTATTTTCCGTATATATTGACGAGCCTTTGCATGGTAATGATGCTCTATATTGTATCCTTTCTGACTAACAGCAGTTCCGTAAAAGCCATGCCGGGAGGAGAATCCGTTCAGGGATTTTTGACACTGGGATGCTGGGTGATCGGTATTTTTTCGACCATTCTTCTTTTTTATACCAATTCCTTTTTAATCCGGCGCAGAAAAAAAGAGTTCGGTTTATATAATATTCTCGGAATGGGAAAGAAAAATCTGGCAAGGATTCTGATTTGGGAAACGGTGATGATCAGTGTTTTTTCGATTCTTGCAGGTCTGCTGTGCGGAGTTCTTTTTTCAAAAGCGGCGGAGCTTGTTATGGCTAATATATTAGATACAGAGGCCGGCTTTGTTTTTGAAATTTCAAAGGATGGGATAAGCTTTACGGTCCGGTGGTTTGTGATCATTTTTGCGCTTATTTTATTCAATGCGCTGAGACAGATTCATCTGGCGAATCCGATTGAATTGATGCACAGTGAGGCTGTCGGAGAAAAGCCGCCGAAGGCAAACTGGGGATTTGCATTGTTGGGCGTCCTTTTGCTTGGCGGCGCCTATTATCTGGCTGTGGTTATAGATAATCCGGTGGATGCCATGCTTGTATTTTTTGTCGCAGTGATTATGGTGATTTTTGCGACCTACCTTCTTTTTATCGCCGGGTCCGTTGCTTTTTGCCGGATTTTACAGAAGAAGAAAGGCTATTATTATAAGACCAATCATTTTATTTCTGTATCTTCTATGGTCTACCGGATGAAGCGCAATGGCGCAGGGCTTGCTTCGATATGTATTCTTTCAACCATGGTGCTGGTTATGATTTCTTCCACATCCTGTCTCTATATCGGACGGGAGGATACGCTGCGGGAGCGTTATCCGAGAAATATCGTTATTGAAACTGTTTTTGAGGGTGAGGATATTCCGGATGAAACAGAGCTTCATTCGCTTGTGGATCAGGTTTTGGAAGAATATGCGGTTACGCCTGAAAGTATCCTTCAGTACCGGTATTTGGGAGTGGGCGCTTATGTTAAAGAAGATCAAATGATTTTCAGCCAGCCGGTGGCCGGAGATATTAATTATTCGGATATCATCCAGTGTTTTCTGATACCGCTGGAGGATTACAATCGAGTGATGGGGACCTCTGAAACTCTGGATTCGGATGAAGTGCTTATTTATAAAACAAGATCGGATCAGGCCTATGCTTATGATACCATCAGTTTTGAAAATGGGGGAACCTATCGTGTAGGGAAAGCAGAGGCCGGCTTTGTAAGAAATGGCCGGGATTCGGCGGCGGTCAATTCTTCTCTGTATATTGTGATGCCGGATATGGCATCGGTTGAAACAATCTATGAGATTCAGTCTCAGATTTACGGCGAACACCGTTCGGATATCCGGGATTACTATGCATTTGATTTAAGCTGTAAAGATGAAATCCAAATCCAGATCCGGGATGCCCTCTATGGAAAATTTGATCATCTGACGATAGAAGACACTTCCCTGTGGATTACCGTGGAGAGTGTGGCAGCGGAGAGAAATGGTTTTTATGCTATGTACAGCGGATTTTTCTTCCTTGGTATTTTGCTGGGCATTGTATTTATCGGCGGTGCGGTACTGATTATGTATTATAAACAGATTATTGAGGGCTATGAAGATCAGGCCCGGTTTGAAATCCTTCAGAAAGTGGGTATGACGAAAACAGAAATTCGCAAAAGCATTAACTCTCAGATACTGACAGTATTTTTCATTCCTCTTTTAACCGCAGGATTGCATATGGCGTTTGCCTTTCCGCTGATACAAAAATTATTGCTGCTTTTTGGCGTAACCAATATTCGTCTGCTGATTCTTGTAACCGGAGGCAGCTTTTTAATCTTTGCTATCTTTTATATTCTTGTTTATCTTGCAACTTCAAGAGCATATTATGGCATTGTCAGTGGAAAAACTGGAGAATAATAAAAAGGGGAACGGTTCACGGACCGTTCCTCTTTTTGAAGCTTGTTATAAATCCTTCAGATTCTTGAAGGTATATCCCATTTCT
>DBGCEW010000048.1:0-5059 GCA_048357495.1 Frisingicoccus sp. | reverse complement strand
GGGAAAGAGTACGATCCATCACATAGGATAAATCGAAGAACAGACATACAAAGCAGTCGTTGTCTGGTCCCTCCTTAAGATGGGAGCGGCTTACCTCCAGAAACAAAGGGCTGTTTTCCATCTTGTATTCGATATTTTGTCCGGTAATGCTTCCAGAACGGAGCAGCTGACGGCAAAGAGAGCGAAAACAATTGGAAATGGGGTTGTTGGATAAATCTGCAAATCCATGATTCTCCATGTATGTATGGTAGGTTGTGTTGCACCCGATAAAATTCAGTTTATCGTCAAAACAGCCGATTCCGATGCAGTTGTAATTTTCCAGTACATGAAATGCCCGTCCGATGTTGAGCTCCCGCCCGTAATTTTTAAATACGTTGCAGAAATGCGGCTGGAATAACCGGACAAGGCTTAATTCATCTGGCAGGAAATTTTTTTTATCGTTGGATCGGTGGATGGAAAACACACCCCGCAGATCCCGGTTCCGAATCGAAAAATTCGTTTCAATGGAATCATGCAGCCCCATGGGAAGTAGAAATTCCTGAAAATAAAGAGAATTTTTTCGAACCTCCTGATTGAACAGCTGGTTGGTCAGGAAAGTTACATTACTGTCGGAGTCCAGAATCGACAGAACATCGTCCATATGGCAGTATTCTTCCTGATATCGCCGTTTCTGTTCATCATTCCAGTTGATGGTGTAGATGGAATGGGTTTTGTAATTCTGTCCCTGCTTTTGGTAAAACAAAAAATTTGCTTTTTCAAAAAAAACAATATTGTTCAGGTTCAGGAAAAAACTCTCCATCCGTTTTTCAAGAAGAATTGAATCGTCGTAAAGTTCAGCAATGATCTGATTGACGTTTTCAATTCGTGATGTTGTAAAAAGATTTTCAGCACTCATGAAGATGCCTCCTTTCCCGTGAGTATTCAATTAGTGAAAACAAAATGGAATCAATACTAGACTATAGTCCAACTATTGTTTTAAACTATTTTTAATAGACTGATAATATATAAAGCATAATAAAATGTTGTTATGATTATTGCAAGTGGAAAAACTTTGAAAATAGAAAAAGTATCCAAAAGTATACTATGATAGAACCGAAAGTATCTACCATTAACTGACGTCATGCATAATAATAACCAAAACACAAAAAACTTTGTATTAAAAATGATGTTTTTTGAAAGTTTTCATCATGATATGATTTTAACAACGAGATTTCAGAAAACTGAAAGAGAACGGACAAAATTTTTAATACGGAGGAGCCTATGGAAAAAAAGAATGAATTTTGTTTGCAGGAGATTAAGGGGAGAAAGGCAGTAACCTGCATCGAGACACATACAGAGGGAGAGCCAACCCGAACCATTTTATCGGGATTTCCGGAAATTCCGGGGAACACGATGGAAGAAAAGATGCTCTATATGATGCAGGAACAGGACTGGATGAGAAAAGCAATTTGTTTTGAACCGCGAGGAAATGACGTAATGTCCGGAACGATTGTTACCAAGCCCTGCAATCCGGAGGCAGATTTTGGTGTTTTATATTACGAGGTTGGAAACTGGATGCCGATGTGCGGACATGATACGATCGGAGTTTCAACGGCACTGATTGAAAGCGGACTCTTAAAAGCGGAGGAACCGTATACATATGCGACCTTAGATACACCATCTGGACTGGTAAAAGTGAAAATTGAGGTGAAAGATGGCAAGGCGGTGCGGGTATCCTTTAAAAATGCCCCGGCATTTGTGATGAATCGGGATGTAAAGGTACAGGTTCCTGGATATGGTGAGATTCCGTTAGACATCGCATACGGTGGAAATGTATTTGCGTTAGTACCGGCATCGGCAATGGGCTTAAAGCTGGATAAAGAAAATGCAAAAGAGATTGTCGAAAAAGGAAATTATCTTAAAAAGTTTATCAATGAGCAGGTAACAGTCAAGCATCCGTATCTGGAAATCATGAACCAGGTAACGCATGTGGAATTTTTCGAACCGGGTACAGAAGGGGTTTCGGACGTAAAAAATTCAGTTGTCATTCCCCCGGCAGCGATTGACCGAAGCCCTTGCGGAACCGGTACATCAGCGAAGATGGCACTTCTTCATGCGGAAGGAAAGCTGGCAGTCGGACAGTCGTTTGTGCATGAGAGCCTGATTGGAAGTTTATTCCACTGCCATATCGTTGAAGAGACAGAGGTGGCAGGAATTCCGGCAGTAGTACCGGAGATCAGCGGACGGGCGTTTGTAATGGGAGAGAGTACATGGTTATTCGATCCGGACGATCCATTCCCGGAAGGTTTCTTATTAGGCTAAATCGATAGAAACAAAATAAGAGTTTAAAGGTACAGGGAGGTACTTCTGAGGGAAAGAAGTACCTCGGGAGTTCACATAAAAACAGTATAAAGGAGGATACTTTATGAAAAAGAGATGGCTTTGTGGTACGATGGCATTGGTAATCGGAGCGATGGCAATGGCGGGGTGTTCAGGCGGAAATTCTTCTTCATCCGCATCTGCAGCCGGAACCGAAGCAGCAGATAGTGGTTCCAGCGTAGATACTTCCGGAGCGGAGATGACGATCCGTGTAGCACATGTATGTGGAACCGGTTCTCCGTATGATTACGGTGCGAATGCTTTTAAAAAGCTGGTCGAGGAGGGCAGCAACGGACGGATTAAAGTAGAGGTTTATGCAGGCGATATGACAACCGACGAGGTTGAGTGTGTTGAGATGGTTCAGAATAATAACCTGGAAATCGGCTGGGTAGGAACTGGTGCACTGGGCGGATTTGTACCAGATTTAGGCATTTTTGAGCTTCCATTCCTGTTTGAGGATGAGGATAATGTCAATAAAGCGCTGGAGGGAGAATTTGGCAATTCCCTTCTGGAACAGTTAAGCGCGGTTGATGGAATTACAGGACTTGGTTTCCATGAGGATGGCTGGAGAAATATCCTGACTAAAGATAAGACAATTAATACCGTAGATGATATGAAGGGCGTTCGTATGAGAACCATGCAGAATGAAGTTTGCGTGGCAACCTACGAAGCACTTGGTGCTACACCGGTTGCATTGGCATCTGGCGAGCAGTTCACAGGACTTCAGAATGGCGTTGTAGATGGAACAGACAATAGTGCATTATATGCAGTAGCAGATGGTTATATTGAGGTTGTTAATAATATCTGCGATATTCATCATTACTATTCCAGCGGTATCATTGTTGCTTCTTCAAAATGGTATGAGGGTTTAAGCGAAGAAGACCAGAAACTCGTGAAAGAGTCAGCTATAAAAGCAGGCGAAGAGCAGAGAGCTTGGTTCCTGGAAAATGACGAGGCAAAGATTGCTGAGTATGAAGAAAAAGGTTATACCGTAACACGTCCGACTGATATTGATGCATGGAAAGAAAAAGTTGCTCCGGTATATGATAAAATGTACGCGGCACATCCGACCTGGGAAGGTCTGGTTGAGATGGTTCGCGCAGCGAAATAAAGTACAATAATTTTTGAACTATCATGTACTCCCGGAGCCTGTTTTCGGGAGTACATTTACAAAGAGGGGAGAAAAATGGCAGGATTGATTGAAAAACTTCACAAGATTGGCGACGTGATCAATACGGTTGCCAGAGTTGCATTAGGGGTTACGTCAATTGCTTTATGTATCGCGGTAATCGGCCAGTTTATTTTGCGATGGTTTGGAGCTACGATGCCATGGGCAACGGAGTTCTCCTGTTATATCTTCGTTTGGACCACGATGCTTGGCAGTGCCGTAGCAAGCCGTCATCTGCTTCATATCGGTGTTGACATGGTAATTAACTTGTGCCATGGAAAAACACGTCAGTTTATGCTGGTTCTGGCGGATGTGATTTTATTATTTGCACTTGTTTTATTTACAATTTCAGGTTGGAACTATACAGTTGCACAGATTCCACATCTGGGAACGACGATCAAGGTTTCGCTGGCGCTCTTTTATGCAGCCCTTCCGGTCAGCGGTCTCATTATGATTTATTATACATTTGTGCAGCTTCTTGAAAATATATGTTACGGGGAAGCGAAAAAGATTCCTCTTCCGGGGGATGAAGAGTAGGAGGTCAATATGTTCAGCAGTATAATTTTATTTGGAAGCTTTTTCTTGTTTCTTGCATTAGGCGTTCCGATTGCTTTTGTATTGATCGTAGCGACGGTCTCCTATGCGCTTTTAAGTACCGGTGATGCCAACCTGGCGTTGGTTCCGCAGCGAATTATCTATGGTATTAATAGTTTTACCATGCTTTGTCTTCCATTCTTCGCTCTGGCAGGAAATATTATGAATCACGGCGGTATTACCATGCGTCTGGTTCGTTTCGCACAGGCATTCGTTGGACATATCAAGGGTGGTCTGGCGATGGTAGATATCCTGGTATGTATGATGTTTGGTACAGTTTCAGGCTCGGCGG
This sequence comes from Frisingicoccus sp., assembly GCA_048357495.1. Taxonomy (GTDB): domain Bacteria; phylum Bacillota; class Clostridia; order Lachnospirales; family Lachnospiraceae; genus Frisingicoccus. The sequence goes on along the minus strand of DBGCEW010000048.1, from coordinate 647 downwards.
TAGCTGGTACGGCGGCAGTTGGATGCCTGATGATTCCGGCAATGAAGGATGAAAAGTATGATCCGGCGTTTACAGCAGGTCTGACCGCGTGTGCATCCTGCTGCTGCCCGATTATCCCACCGAGTCTGGCATTCGTTATTTACGGTGCGGCAGCGAAGGTATCCGTTGGCGATATGTTTATCGCCGGAGTAGTACCGGGTATCCTGATGGGTATTATCATGATGCTGGTTGTTTATGTATTTGCAGTGAAACGTGATTTTTCAGCAGGTCCTAAGACAAGCTGGAAGGAAAAATGGGAAGCAACCAGACAGGCACTTCCATGTATCGGACTTCCGATCATCGTTGTTGGCGGTATCATGGGTGGTTTCTTTACTCCGACCGAGGCAGCGGCGGCAGCGGTTCTTTATTCCCTGATTTTGTCGGCATTTGTATACCGGACCGTTGGCTGGAAAGAGCTCTGGAAATCGATTATCGACAGCGCGATCGACAGTGGTACGGTTATGCTGATTGTCGGCGGCTGCTATCTGTTTGGATGGGTTATCTCCAATGAGAGATGGGCAGTTTCTGTAACGAATATGCTGGTTGGTCTTCATACTTCTTTAGCAGTGAAACTGTTACTGGTCAATCTGGTTCTTCTGGTTGTTGGT
>DBGCEW010000047.1:0-3587 GCA_048357495.1 Frisingicoccus sp. | reverse complement strand
GATAGAAAACTATAACCGGTTAATTCATCGGATAGAAAATCTGCATGCCATTAATATGCGTCAGGAAAAAGAAAAAATGCAGGTGGAATATGAAGCGCTTTTGTCCCAGATTAATCCTCATTTCTTATTCAATGCTTTAGATTGTCTGCGGGGGATGGCGCTGAAATATAAAGCGCGAGATCTTTCCCTGAGCATCCGATCTCTTTCGTTGATGCTGCAGTATAGTCTGGTAGATACCCATACCAGCGTTACCTTAAAAGATGAGATGGAAAACCTTCAGAATTATTTGGAAGTGGTTAAAAATCAGTCCGATAACCGTCTGGAGTGTCAGTTCGATGTTCAGCCGGATACCTATGATGATCCCGTGATTAAATTTATGCTGCAGCCTATTGTAGAAAATTCGGTGAAATTCCGTGCCAGAGGGGATCACAACTTTATTTGGATTTCGGCGTTTCACCATGGGGATGGATTGGTCATTGCCATTAAGGATACCGGAACCGGCCTCACCAGGGAATATGCGGATAAAATAAATTTTGTTTTACAGCAGAACGGCAATTTACGGGAAAGCATCACTGTCAGTGGGACGGGAATAGGATTATCTAATATCTCCAAGCGTCTTCATTATTCTTTTGGACCGGAATCGTTTGTCAAAATTGACCCCAATGAGGATGGCGGGGCTTTGGTAACCATCTATATTCATCAAAACCGCGGAAACGGCAGGGATCCGTCGCTTCTGAACTGATGGAAAAACAGGAGAATGGTAGGAGAAAGGGAGAGGTTATGTCTGTCAGAGTTATGATTGCGGATGACGAAAGTATGATACGTTTATTGGTGCGGGATATTATCGAAACCTATGTGTCCGGTGTTACGGTAGTAGGAGAAGCGGCGGACGGAGATGAGTGTCTGGATTTGTTTCAAAAGCTTAACCCTCAGATCATCATTACAGATGTGGTAATGCCCCATACAGACGGGCTGGAACTCCTCCGCCAGATTAAAGCTATATCTCCTGAAGTTTTGATTATTCTGCTGAGCGCCCATAAAAAGTTCGAATATGTCCATGAGGCAATTAAGGAACAGGCGTTTGATTATCTGTTAAAGCCTACTCGTGAAGAAGACATCAAGCGGGTATTTGGCAGAGCTTTAAAAGTGCTGGAAGAAAAGGAAAAAAATAAGGCTCTGTACAGCGAAATGAAACGAAAAATCAAAAAGTACGGAAGCCAGATTACCGTAAAAGCGCAGGAAAACAGCGCGGATTCCAGTTCTGAAATTTATACGGACACCATGGATAAGGTCATTAAGTATGTGAATGAGAATTATACACTGGAAATCGGCCTGCAGGAGATTTCCTCCAAGTTTTTTCTTTCTCCTGATTATCTGTCAACACAATTCAAAGTAAAGACAGGAAAAAATTTTAAAGACTATATCAGCAATCTGCGTATTCAAAAGGCAGAGGAGCTTTTAATGTGCTCCGAATTTAAAATATCGGAGGTAGCGGAGTTAATGGGATATAACGACAGCGGATATTTTATTAAGGTCTTTAAGAATAAACTGGGGTGTACCCCCAGCCAGTTCAGAGAATCTAAAAGGAGGGACGATCGGCGTCAGAAATAAGCCGGCGGGTACGATACGCGGACTCCCGCTTGCGTTGCAGGCTGTTTTTCTCGGAACAGTGCCATGAGAAAAAGCGAAAATTGCTGCGTTTCAGATCAGAACACAAATATAAGTAAAGGAGCAAAAACATGGAATGCGGATATAAATTGAGACCCAGGGGCAAGGTGGCAGACTGGGAGGCCGAAGGCTGCGAAGCGGTACTGGGCGGCGCTCTCGGCAGTATTTCCAGCTGTTATGTAATTCAGGAAGGTCCGGTTTATAAAATGTGGTTTACCTGGCAACAGTCTCACTGCATTGCCTATGGGGAAAGTACTGACGGAAAACACTGGGGTCTACCGACTGTAGTGTTAACCCCCAGGTATCAGTCTGAGTGGGAAATTCATGAGGTCAGCCATCCTACGGTGATTTACCGGGACGGGCTGTATCATATGTGGTATACCGGCAGAGTGTTTCCGACTGAGATTACAGCAGCCCGGTGCAGCATCGGCTATGCAGTCAGCAAAGACGGGATTCATTGGAAAAAACATCCCCAACCGGTATTAGTGCCTCAGGATCCATGGGAAAAGATTGGGGTAATGTACCCCCATGTCTTATGGGAAGAAGAGCTGGGGTGTTATCGCATGTGGTATTCCGGCGGTCGGATTACCGATCCGGATGCCATAGGAGTTGCAGTCAGCAAAGACGGAATTCATTGGGAGCGCTGTTCCCAGAACCCTGTGTTCCAGTCGGATTGCAACCGTTACTGGGAAAACGCCAAAACATTTTCCTGCTTTGTCTGCCCCAAAGAGGACGGCTGGTATACCATGTTTTATGTAGGAGCAGACGGAGACGGTGTTTTGGGAATCGGACTGGCACGCTCTAGGGACGGGATTTCCCAGTGGCAGCGGCACCCGTCAAATCCTGTTATTGCAGGGACAGACGGTTCCTGGGATTGGCGCAGCGCCGGAAAGCCAAGCGTTTTAAAAACGCCGAAAGGCTACCAGCTGTGGTATAAGGGCTGTAATGTCCGATTTGAAGAGATTGGCATTGCCGTGCATAAAGGCTTTGATTTGGGATTCCCCGAGACGGGGCAAGAAGGCGAGAATGAACGGGGACAAGACAACGGTACCGGAAAAGTCAACCTGTATGTGAGAGATGAATTGCCCATAGGAATTTATGTCATTCCCGATTGAGGAGGTTCTAGTAATGATTTTAAACGGATATCGGCCTATGCCTACAGGTACAACAGCAGGCTGGAAAAAAGCAAAATATCCGCTGTTTGAACCGGCTTTGAATACCATGTTCGACAGCTATGTCATCAAAGAAGACGGTATTTATAAAATGTGGTTTTCCTGGAGACCCACTAAATCCATTATGTATACCACCAGCACCGACGGAATCCATTGGGAACCGTTTTGCTGTGTGCTAACCCGTCAGTTGGATTCTTCCTGGGAGGCGGATAAAGTCAGCCGGCCCACGCTAGTGAAGAAGGACAATCGATATCATATGTGGTATACTGGTCACATGATTTGGTCCGGCCCCTTGTCTGCCGCCATCGGGTATGCAGTCAGCGACGACGGTATCCACTGGGAACGCCCCCTTGCCCATCCGGTGCTTCGTCCGGATAAGCCCTGGGAAAATCATATTATCTGGACACCTCACGTCATTTACGACGAGGAAGAGGATTTGTTTAAAATGTGGTATGCCGGCGGCGCAACAGAAGGCACCGAGTCAGACGCTCTGGGATATGCGACCAGTAAAGACGGTATCCATTGGACCAAATACCCGTTAAATCCTATTTTCGTTCCCGATGGCAGCATTCCATGGGAAATGGCTAAAGTATCCGCGCCGTTTGTGTGGAAGCGAGACGGCTGGTATTACATGTCTTATTTAGGGAACGATGCGGATATGAGAGGCAGCAACGGTTTGGCAAGATCCCGGGATGGCATTACTAACTGGGAACGGCATCCGTCTAATCCTATTATTGCCAGTTCAGA
>DBGCEW010000046.1:0-4597 GCA_048357495.1 Frisingicoccus sp. | reverse complement strand
GCCCCGCCTTGATCTGCATCAAAATCTGCACCGGAATTATAGATATCATAATCAACGGATGATCCATTACCAAGCCCTACTTCCCGGATGTAATACTGATCCAATCCAAAGTTCTTTATTGTTGTTCCATCGTCTTCATATTCAGTAACGCCAACTTCCATATGCCAGTGATCGGCCGCTTTCAGAATATAATTTCCGAAATGATGGTCTTCACTTTCACCGCTCTGCGCCTTACGATAAAGGGCTACGGTCACATCCTGACGATGATTTTCTTCCCCGTCATCCAGCCATGCTTTACTGATGCGGACTGTATTTCCCCTGCCCGTCGGCGTATTTTTCATCTGCATGTCATAATACGTTGTGATACCATCGTTATTTTCACTCATCACGTTATAATTAACATTCACATGCCATGCCGGGGAACAGGACTTCTCTTTTGCCTCATAGGTGTATTCCCGGCCCCACTCGTCATACTTCGGAAGGGACATATATTCGTGATAAAAACTATTTTCACTGTTTAAAGTGTACAGTAATTCGCCATCCGTTCCCTCCGCTTTATACGGCTGTCTATCCTGATAAAGCAGGACTTCCACGCTAGCGCCAGCCGGCGCATTCTTTCCATAAATCGTTTTTCCTTCCTCATCCTTTTGAACAGCTCCTTCGCCATCCAACTGGGCCCAGAGTTTATCCACTGTATAGGTCGTTGTACCTTTCAGCCGGTTTGTAATAACCGTCTGACATATCTGAGAACCAGGATTTTCCGGATCTTCAATTGTTTCTGTTTTTACTTCCGAAACATAATACTCCTCGTCATTTCCATTAAGGGACATGTTTATCGGATCACTGTTATGTGAAAGTTCAAAACGTCCATCAGAACCGATGTCAATCCCCCTGCCGTCCTCTGTAATCATGCTTTCAATCCACCGATATTCCTGGGGCAAACCAAGCTCATCATATTTATCGACAGAAACCGAACCGGTCTGAATCAGATTTTCTGCGATAAAATTATTGACAACCTGCGTTTTGTCCTGAACATCTTCCCAATCAGCAGACAATCTCTGCTGCTCCTGAATAGATTCCGGTCTCCTCTGAAGTTGAAGGGTTACATCAACACCGGATAAATCATTCTGATAATGAGAAGCATACCAGACTTTCTTCCATACAGTATTTGTTTGTCCTGTAATACGGTTAGCTAAGATGTCACCGTCATAAATAGACTGATCTCCCACATCTGACCGTTCTTCTTCTGTGATTTTAGTGACCCTTCCACTGTTCTGCTCATACGCTGCAAGATGTACCTGCTCATAGGAGCTACCGTTCATCATTTCTCTGCTAAGATAGACATACGGATATCCTTCCGGGTCATATTTCTCCAGATTATCAAAGATACATTCCTGAAAGGTTTCCTCTGCAGCCACGGCCCAAGTACGATTTTCCCCCTGATCATCCGTTACCTGAGACGCCTCTTTATAGCTCGTCCCCTCTTTGCCTGAATAACGCCAAAGACTCCACAGGATTCCCTTCGGACGTTGTTCTTCTGTACCGTCGTCCAGCCATATTTTTTCTGCCATATAATCGGTGGTTCCTGTCAATGTCAGTTCCAGTGTTCCCTTGTCATGGCACTCTGTATGATTATTTCCAAAATTACTGCTGGCTGTATTATCATAAGAAACTTTGTAATAATCACTTCCCTCGGCATCTCCCCCTACCGCATCGTCCCGAGTTTTCAGAAAATAAATAATTTCTGTTTTGTCGTCGGTAAACCTTGGCAGGTGTTCAAAGGTGACTTTATAAGTTCCATCGGCATTTACACGAATATTCGGCCGTGAAGTGCTTCCTGATGCAATATTTCCAATCAATGACGGTTCTATCTGTTTGTAAAGATAAATATCCCCTGCAAATGCAGAAAAATCTTCTTTTAAATCGCCATTTTTTATATCTATAATAAAACTAACATCCGATTTTTCACGATAAATATAAACACCTTTATACCCATCCCTGTCTTCCACATCGTCCGGTATAATATAACCGCTGGCTTTATCCGTATCAAGCTTCGGTGTCAGTGTCCATGTAACCGCTTTATCGTTATCTGCCAGTGTCACTGTTACAGGAACATTTAAAACATAAACGTCGTAGGTTCCTGTATTGCTTTTTTGAGTAATTTCTTTAAATTCATCTTCGGAAATTCCCAGGTATTGTGCCGCATTTTCTTTATTGTAATCATAAATCTTACCATCTATCTCAAACTGTACCGAAACCTCTATATCCGGACGTTTGGAAAGATCATTGTCTATCCAGAGTATCGGCAGAATCTGCTCTGTATAATTCTTCGGAGTGACAGTATCCGTATTTTCACCTTCCAGTGCAAGCACCGCTGCTGCCATCCTATCCTTTACCTCATAAACCGCTTCCACATCGCTCCGGTCTCCGGCAACTTCCGGATTTTCTATATGTAACTCATAGCCATCCACATTTTCATGCCGAATCTGATAAGATACACCGCTCCCATCGGATGCGGTTGTAAAAAGACCTTCAATCCTATAATTCCAGCGATGATCATCATTTTCATCCTGTGTATAATGGAGTTTAAATGCCGTATAATTTTCTGAATCTATATTTCTGACGATTGTAAACTGCTCTTTAAAATAATTTTCTATATCCGGTCTTTGTCCATCGGTTTCTCTGCCTTTCCATAAAACAGTACCTTCGACCCGATATGCTGGCAAATAATTACCAAAAGTTTTTTCTCCTTCGTAGCTGCTCTCATCTTCTTTCCATTTCAACGCGACTTCCTGTTCCGGAGAAGCCATGGTTTCTATCATACTTATTCCTGCACTCATATCGGCATCTTTAAAATCACTGGCAGAAAAAGCACGATATCCCTTCGGCGCCTTTTCTCTAATCGTATAGGAAATAGCTGCCTTGCCATCCTCTCCGGTGACCGGAAGGTCTTTAATAATATAAGTATACGTCTCTATTCCATAACTCTTCTCCGGAAGTTCCCTCTCAAGCAAAATCTCCGGTTGAACGGTCATCAGCTCACCATCCGCATACACTGTCAAAAATTCTGACGGTTCCCTGTCATTCCGACGATTTCCCAGATTTTCAAAATCACTCCATGCAATCTTCACCCGTGCATCTGCCGTTTTAACCTCTTTTAGTTCACTTTCTTTTTCCGTCTCACTTTCTGATTCATGCTCTGTCTCAATTTGTGTTTCTGTCTCTGTTTCAGTTTCTGTCTCTATTTCAGTTTCTGTCTCTGTTTCAGTTTCTGTCTTTGTTTCAATATCTGCCTCTGTTTTTGTTTGTGTTTCCGTTTCATTATGACTTTCCAGATTCGTCTCTGCTTTTGTCTCCAAATAATCATTCATGTCTGTTTCCGATTTTGTTTCAATTGATCTCTCCTCTGCAAATGCCAGATTCGGTACAGATGTCATACAGATTGCAACACACGTTATTAATGCCAATCCCCTTTTAAGTAAATTTCCTTTCACAACAGTCCCCCCACTTAAAATTTTTATCATCTCATAAAATGATATCTTACTATTTATATACTATCACATTAAATCATATATACAACAAAAGCGACATACATACATCTATTCTTACCAAAAACAACATGTTTTGCAAAAAAATGGCCTGCAGAATATGAGTTTTACCAACTTTCTGCAGATCAAATATTTCTCTTTTATTCTATATTACCTTCGCTTTTTAAGCTTTTTTAAAAGTCCCCGGCACCCTTCCAAAACATCTCGGTAAGTTGCATCGAAATCCCCTGTATACCATGGATCCGCCACATCCCCCGGCCGATTCGTGAAATCAAGAAGCTTGTATACTTTATGTTCCGGGTCTTCACCGAAAATACGAATCATATTCCGAATGTTCCAATCATCCATTCCGATTAAATAATCATATGCATCATAATCTTCCCTGCGAACCTGAACCGCATATTTACCGCTGACGCTGATTCCCAAAGGTTCTAATTTTCTCCGAGTTCCCGGATGTACCGGATTGCCGATTTCCTCACGGCTTGTTGCTGCCGAGGCAATCTCAAATTCCCCGGATAGCCCCTCTCTCTTAACCATATCTTCAAAAACAAATTCTGCCATTGGCGAACGACAGATGTTGCCGTGGCAGATGAATAATATTTTAATCATTATATTTTTCCTCCTAATATGCCGTAAAATACCCAGTTTTGCGGACTTTTTTGAAGTTTCCCTGCTTGCACACCTCTGTGCAGATTTCTGAAAAACACGCAAAATGTGGCAATTTACAGCCTAGTGTAGTAGTCAGATGTAGTCACTTGGTAGTCAGTTAAAGGGGTGCAGACTACCAAGGTTTTTGAACCTTTTAACGAATATAAGGGTTAGGGGGTGCAGATTAATTCTCTTTTTAACTCAATACAAATTTTCAAATTACTTCTATTGTACTGTCTGGAACAATCTTTCTAAGTTTTTCAAGATATTCTTCTTTATTTTGAAAATTGGGACTAAATTTGATTTTTATCTCATCAAAAGCTTTTTCTGAAACTGGTATTGCTACTTTAGGAAAGAATGCATTTTGTACAATCATACCGTCATGATTTTCAAAACCATTT
>DBGCEW010000045.1:0-8705 GCA_048357495.1 Frisingicoccus sp. | reverse complement strand
GGGGAACTGCTTTTTCCTTCAGGTCATTATTTCGGTAGTTCTTACGGCCATTCTTCTGATCTGGAACAGAGATTTTCTGCTGGCCTTCGGAGCCAGTGAGAATACCATTGAATATGGTGTTCAGTATATGAATATTTACGCTATAGGAACAATTTTTGTACAGCTTACTCTGGGAATGAACGCTTTTATTACGGCCCAGGGATTTGCAAAAACGGGTATGCTGTCTGTGCTGATTGGTGCGGCAGCCAATATTATTCTGGACCCGATTCTTATTTTCGGATTTAACATGGGTGTACGGGGAGCCGCACTGGCAACCATTATTTCTCAGGCCTGCTCCTGTGTCTGGGTTATTGCTTTTCTCTTAGGAAAGAAAACAACCCTTAAAATACGGAGACGCAATCTGGGCTTGCAGCCGGATGTGATTCTTCCGTGTCTGGCGTTGGGAGTATCCGTATTTATTATGCAGGCCAGTGAGAGTATTATTTCGGTATGTTTTAATTCATCCCTTTTGAAATATGGCGGGGATATTGCGGTCGGGGCCATGACGATTTTAACCAGTGTTATGCAGTTCGCGATGCTGCCGCTTCAGGGACTCGGTCAGGGAGCCCAGCCGATTATCAGCTATAACTATGGCGCAGGCAATGTGGAAAGGGTCAAAAAAGCCTTCAAACTGCTTTTAAAGGTCAGCCTGAGCTATTCGGTGATTCTTTGGCTGTGCGTTATGCTTTTCCCTCAGGGGTTTGCGGCCATGTTTACATCCGATGCGGCACTGTTGGCATTTACAAAGACAGCGCTGCGTGTGTATACGGCTGCATTGTTCCTTTTTGGTATACAGATGGCCTGTCAGATGACATTCAATTCCCTTGGAAATGCGAAAGCCTCTATTGTGGTGGCGGTGATGCGGAAATTTGTGCTTCTGATTCCGCTGATTTATATCATGCCTTTAATTTTGCAGTCCAACCAGACGATGGCAGTATATATGGCCGAGCCGATCGCAGACTTTTTTGCCGTCAGCTTTACAGCGGTATTGTTTACTTTCCAGTTTAAAAAAGCTCTGAGCTTTTTTGATAATAAATAAAAAAATTGGTCAGATGTTAGGACATCTGGCCTTTTTCTTTATAAAAAATTAATGTGACAAGGAGAAGGGGAACGGATATAATAAAATAAAATGCAGAATGGGGAGCGTTTACATATGAAGTTTGTGATTGAACATTTATCAAAAAGTTTTGAAAAAAAAGAAGTTCTTCGGGACATTGATTTTACGTTTGAAAGCGGAAAAATTTATGGGCTGCTGGGGAGAAACGGTGCCGGAAAGACGACATTGTTTAATTGCCTGAATCAGGATATGAAAGTCGACGGAGGAAAATTTTATATTGAGGAGGAAGGTCAGAAGCGGGCGGTTGTACCATCGGATATTGGCTATGTGCTTTCGACACCAACGGTGCCGGAATTTTTGACTGGCCGGGAATTTCTCAAGTTTTTTCTGGATATCAATGAAGATACCCTTGAAGGGATAAAATCCATTGATGAATATTTTGACGATATGCGTATTGCACCGGAAGACAGGGATAAGCTTTTAAAGGATTATTCGCATGGTATGAAAAACAAGATGCAGATGCTTATCAGCATTATTTCCCGACCGGGGATTCTGCTTCTGGATGAGCCCTTGACGTCTCTGGATGTGGTTGTGTCTGAGGAGATGAAACAGCTTCTGAGGTCGTTAAAGGCGGGGCGGATCACTATTTTTTCCACTCATATTATGGACCTGGCATTGGATTTGTGCGATGAAATTGTATTGCTGAATCATGGCGAGCTGGAAGTTGTGGAAAAATCCAATATGGACAGCCGTGAGTTCAGGGATAAGATTATTGCGGTACTTAGGGAGGACGAACATGAATAAAACATTGCGCATATCATTTTCATTAAAAAATACCTACCGGGTCAACGGGATTTTATATTCCATCCGGCAAATTCCCTTATTGAAAAAAGTTGTGCCTGTGAATTTATATGGTGTCCGGGGGCCAAAGATTTTTGCCAATATTCTTTCAGTTATATGGGAAATCCTGTCCGCTTTTTTGGGGAAATTTCTGTATTTTATAACGATGGTCATAGGGGGTGGGATACTTTATGAAAATCTTCCGGCCCAGCCTTTGTTTTTACATATTCTTGTGTGTCTCACTGTGATTGGCTGTTTTTCAAATACATTTATGTTTAATCCCACGAGAGATAAATATTATGCCATGATTCTTATGGGGATGGATGCCAGGGCCTATACGCTGGTAAATTACGGCTATGCCATTTTAAAGACCTTTGTAGGTTTCCTTCCTTTTTCCATTCTGTTTGGACGGCTGCAGGGAATTCATCCCCTGATATGTCTGCTCATCCCTTTTTTTGTTTCCGGGCTGAAACTGGCTGCTGCCGCTAGGTCACTGATGTATTATGAGAAAACAGGACAGGCATTAAGTGAAAATAATCTGGGAAAGCTGGGGTGGACAGTTCTGGCAGTGCTTTTAGCTGCGGCTTACGGACTTCCGGCTGTCGGGATAACCCTTCCGATGACTGTCTCTGTGGGGATTATGGTATTTTCTGTTGTATGGGGCGGATTTTCCATAAGAAAGATTCTTAAGTTTGACAGTTACAGGGATATGTACCGGCAGCTTCTTATTAAGTTTATGAATCAGATGGATGCGGTGAAAAATGCCTCATCCCAGGCCAGCCAAAAGGTAATTTCCATTGAAACAGGAATTACCAGTCAGAAAAAGGGGGCAGAATATCTCAACGAATTGTTTATAAAACGCCATCAGAAAATTCTATGGAAATCCTCCAGAAAAATAGCTTTGATCAGCGGGTGTGTGATTTTTGGTATGCTGCTTGCATTTTATCTGCGTCCGGAGATGAAGCACAGCGTGAACGGTATGCTGCTGACCTATTTGCCATATTTTGTATTTATAATGTATATGATCAACCGGGGAACAGGGTTTACCCAGGCCCTGTTTATGAACTGTGATCACAGTCTGCTGACCTATCCTTTTTATAAGCATCCCGGATTTATTTTAAAGTTATTTAAAGCCCGTCTGAAGGAGATTATTAAAGTGAATTTACTCCCTGCGGTGGTGATCGGTACGGGACTTGCCGGTTTGCTCTATGCTTCCGGCGGCACGGAGAATCCTGTGAATTATGGCGTTTTATTGGTATCCATTATTTCTATGAGCATATTTTTTTCGGTACACTATCTGACGATTTACTACCTGCTTCAGCCGTATAATGCAGGGACAGAAATGAAGAGCGGAACCTATCGGATTATTTTGTGGGCCACTTATTTTGTATGTCTGTGGATGACGAATCTGAAAATGTCCACCCTTATTTTTGGGATAACAATGATTGGCTTCAGCGGACTGTACTGTGTGGCTGCCTGTATATTGATTTATAAATTTGCACCGAAGACTTTTCGTTTAAGAATGTCATAGATTTTTTACGAAGAAGGGATACTATGTATGCCGACTCTGCATATATTATAAAAGAATTGAATAATAAAGGTATGCAGAGACATGGAAGATTATGTAAGAATATCCCTGGAAACCCATTTATTTTTTGCCCGGATTATGAAAGAACATGCGTTTTTTCTGGAAGCAGGTTTTATGCGGAAGGATTTGGCATGGATTCGCCGGGCTTCTTTTTTTAGAGCAGGATTTGAAGATTTGCTGAGAGAAACCGTACGGATTTCGGATCGGACGATTGGCTGTAATATTTTGGAGTCCGGGGAACTTGTTACTCCGTTTACACTGGATGCAGAACGGGAGACAGCCTGTCTGAGTGGTATTCCTATTGACAGCAGAATTACGGAGCTGGAAAAGGAATTCAGATGTGTCCGGGAAATCTGTGTGGACAGAAATCGGATTCAAAGGGTTCAAAGACTGAATGAAAGGGCCCTGATGCTGTTAAAGGGCTTGATTCAATTTAAGGAAAATATTCTGCATGAAGTTGGCAGATGCTGCATGTTTAACGCAAATTATCCGCTGCTCATCCGTCATATTTTGCGTGAAGCACGGCTCTATTGTTCTACGGTGGAAGAAATTATGAGCGGCAGGGAAATTTCATTTAAAACATTGAAACATACAGAAGACTTCTGGAATCGGATTATGATGGAACACGCCCTTTTTATCCGAGGTCTTCTGGATCCATCGGAGGAAGAGCTCATTGAAACTGCGGATAAATTTGCGATGGATTATAAGGCGCTTTTGCAGGCTGCCCAAAAGCAGGAAAACTGTGCCCGGGATGGAATGAGGGAAAAATCTCTGGAAGAAACGCTGAAACTACGGGAATTTAAGACAGCGGGTACCAAAGGTATTCTGGGATGTGATTTCGAATCGGTCATATTGCCGCTCCTTGCGGATCATGTACTTCGTGAAGCAAATCATTATATCCGGATATTACAGTGGGGCTATAATATTTAGTCTATTAAAAATTCCAATTTTTAATAGACGCCTTGATGCTGGATTCAGGAATCCATATTGGACATAATAATGATAGAAGACCGGTGATCGTGTTTGATAAATATGAAATAGCACCGGGTTTTTTCGGCACAGTTGAAATAGAGGACAGTTTCTGATAATATAGCCGATATACAGGTTGGAAAGCAAAGGAGGTTTTACAATGATAAACAAAGGAATGATACTGGGTGTTTTTTGCGCTGCGATGATAGCTTTGACAGGATGCGGTTCAAAAGCGAAGACGGAGACAGAGACGGCGGAGCCCCTGAGGATCTGGGGGGCAGTGTCGGTAAAGTCGGAACAGACGTTGATGGTTAACAATGAAAATGACAAATTTTCTGTCGGAGATATTATCTTAAATCTTTCCGAGGAGACCAAAATATTAGATGCCGACAGTGGAATGCCTCTTTCTGTTGAACAATTAAAGGATGGAGAGAAGGTATATGCCTATATCAGTGAGGCAATGACGGCAAGTCTTCCGCCGCAGACAGCAGCAAGGGTCGTTCTGGCAAATATACAGGATGGAGTCAAGGTGCCGGATTATATCGAAGTAAAATCTATGGAGAAGAAGGGCAGTGAATATCAGCTGACGTCTGTGGACGGTCTTGTTTTCAGGGTCCCGGCTGATTGTCCGATAATCCCTTACCTGACAAGGAATATGCTTTATTTGGAGGACATTTATGAGGGCGCCCGGTGTCTGGTATGGACGGATGATGAGAATCAGGCGACCCGGATAATGATGTTCCCGCCTTATGGCCCGGAGGACGGAGCAGAAGAAACGAACTCAGAGTCGTGAAGATAAAACCGTTAAAATCGGAAAGGAAAGTGCCGCTTTCTTTTCCGATTTTTTTATTGACACCTTTCTTTGGCAGTGATATAGTAAATAAAAACGGGTTTGACAAAAAAAGTTGTCAAAAAGACAAAATAAGTTGTCAAAATGAAAGGGGAGGATGGAATGCCATTGGAAAATCATTTGAAGGAACACCGGGCCAGGCTGGGCGTGAATCAGAGTGAACTTGGGAAGATGGCCGGAGTTTCCCGACAGACAATCAGCCTGATTGAACGGGGAGATTATTCGCCTTCTGTGACCCTGGCATTAAAGCTGGCAAAAATATTTCAGGTGAATGTGGAGGATATTTTTACATATCAGGAGGATGAAGAATGAAAAATAGAAAAAGTTTTGTAAAGCTTCTGCTGCTGGTAGCTCTCGGGGCGGTCATTGGAATTATAGGAAATGTGGTCATACGCTTTTCGGAAACGGGGATAAAGGCAGTTTTTTCAGAGATAGGAATGGCAATCCGTCATACAGGGGTTATTGTTGAAGGGATTTTAATTCTTGTTGTTATGTCAATTCTTATATGGATTTACAGGTATCTCCGGAAGCTCTGGAAGCGGGAGGCATTGGCAGCGGATGAAATCGCAGATGTGTGCGGGGAAAAATTTGAATATTGGGTTCAGATTGGGATTATGATTTCCAATATTGGTGCGGGATTCTTTTTGATTTTCGGGTGTCTGGCATTTCCGGGAAAGATGGTCGGGATGTCAGTAGAAGATGGAATCAGGTATCTGGTACTGTCCTTTGTGATGATTCTGGGCTGTATTTTAATGGCGGTGATGGAGATTTTATTTTATCATTTGATGCAAAAGAGGGATCCAAAGAAAAAAGGGGATCCATCAAGCTTCAATTTTGATAAAAGATGGCTGGCAAGCTGTGATGAGACAGAGAAGCTCGTTATTTACCAGGCGGGATATAAGGCCTTTAACAGTATGCAGGTCATCATGATTATTGGTATTATTTTTTCAATATTCGGAAAAGTGCAGTTTGGCACCGGAGACTTTCCGCTGATTCTTTTGGGATGCATGTGGATGGTTGGAATGCTGAATTTTGGAATATGGAAAATGAAGGGATTAAGAAAAAAATAGGAATGAAAAACAGGAGGGACTTATGAGACTGGAAGTAAGAGACCTGAGAAAGAATTTTGGAGAAAAAGAGGTGCTCCATGGGATTAGCTTTTCGATTGAAAGCGGAAAAGCCCTGGGGCTGTTGGGAAGAAACGGTGCGGGAAAGACGACGACCATCCGGATTCTTATGGATGTGTTTAAGGCCAATGCCGGAAGGATTATGATGGATGGCCGGCCATTTCGCCCGAAGGATTACCAGATTGGTTATCTGCCGGAGGAACGGGGCCTGTATCCGAAAAAGAGGGTACAGGAGCAGATCCTTTATCTGGCGGCGCTGCGCGGGCTGGATGGAAAAACAGCAAAAAAACAGACGGCTTATTGGCTGGAACGCATGGGCGTGGCAGAATATGGGGATAAAAAGCTGGAGACCCTGTCTAAAGGAAATCAGCAAAAGGTGCAGCTGGCACAGACACTGGTCTGTGATCCGGATATTATTATTCTGGATGAGCCTTTCAGCGGCCTGGACCCGGTGAATTCCCAGGTGCTAAAGGATGTTATCCGTGAACAGATTCAGGCAGGAAAGCTGGTTATTTTTTCCAGCCATCAGATGGGGTATGTGGAAGAGTTCTGCGAGGATATCCTGTTGATTAACCATGGGGATGTGGTTCTGGAGGGAAATCTGAAAGAGATTAAAAAAGAATATGGAAGAAACCGTCTGGTGTTTTCTTTTGAAGAGATGTCTGCGGAGACGGCTGCGGTCCGGTTCCGGGAAAATCTGGGTGAGATGGTGCGTATTACAGGAAAGCGGCAGCAGGAGATTATCGTAGAATTAAAAGAGGGTATCTGCAGAAAGCAGCTTCTTGAAAGGATGTTGGCAGACGATCTTGTGCCGGAATATTTCGGTAATTATGAACCTTCATTGACAGAAATTTTTGTGGAAAGAGCAGGTGATCCGGCATGAAACAGTTTTTTACAGTCTTAAAATTCGAACTAAATAATTATTTTAAAAATAGAAGTTTCCTGATGACCACGATTTTTCTGACACTTCTGGCAATTGGTGTTATTGTGGTTCCTGGCATATTTATGGGAGATAAGGCTTCCGATAAAAAAGATGACGGGGAAAGTGTCAAGACACTGGCAATCTGGGATAGTCAGGGACAGATTGCGGACCTGAATCAGCTTGAAAGCATGATGGGGCAGAAGATTGAGTGGAACGTATGTGACGATGCGGAAGCAGTGCGCAGTCTTGTCCGGAATCATACAGCGGAAGCCGGATTTGTTGTAGAGGATTTGCTTCATTATACGTATATTGTTGAAAACAGTTCCATGAGGGACGATACGGATATTATTTTTCAACAGGCTCTTGCAAAGATTTACCGCGGTCAACAGCTTGAATCGAAAGGCGTTGATGCAGAGGCAATGGAACGTCTGTATCAGACGGTTCCTGAATCACATATGGAAATACTCGGGAAAGACAGCGTAAGAAATTATGCATACACCTATTTGATGATTATGATTTTGTATTTCCTTTTGATATTCTATGGTCAGATGATTTCTGTTTCGGTGACGACAGAGAAAAGCAATCGTGCCATAGAAATTCTGGTGACAAGCGTAGACAGCAACAGTTTGATTTTCGGAAAAGTGCTGGCCGGAGCGATTGCGGGGGTTATTCAGTGTGGATTGATTCTCGGAAGTGCTGTCATTTCCTATCAGCTGTTCCGGGAAAGCTGGAATTACAGACTGGATTTTCTGTTCCAGATTCCGGGAAGTGTTTGGGCTGCCTTTATAATTTTCGGGCTGCTTGGATATCTGCTCTATGCCTTCTTTTTCGGGATGCTTGGTGCGCTGGTTTCCAAGACGGAGGATATCAGTAAAACTTCCATGCCGATTACGATGATCTATATGGCCTCTTTCTTCATTGCAATTTTTGGAATGAACAGCAGCAACGGTATTTTAATGAAAGTGGCATCCTTTGTTCCCTTTACTTCCAGTAATGCAATGCTGATCCGTGTGGCGATGGGAAGTGTTCAGCTTTGGGAGGTTATTCTCTCCGGCGTATTGCTGGCAGCATCCTGCATCCTGTCCGGTATCCTTGCGGCGAAGATTTTCCGGTTTGGAACACTGATGTATGGAAATCCGGTGAAATTTACAAGTGCATTGAAGAGTGTTCGGGAAAAATAAAGAGATAAATATTTGATGTTGTATCATAAAAGTTGACAGCATATTCTCAAGGATTTTGATATAATCATAATCAATACGAGAACAGGAGAAAACAACATATGGCACAAAATCAAAAATCTTACGACAAAGAAT
>DBGCEW010000044.1:0-2820 GCA_048357495.1 Frisingicoccus sp. | reverse complement strand
AGCTTTCGACGTTAAAGTCTATGGAAACAAGACTGACGTCAAAGAATGGTATTCTTACGAAAGAAGAAGAGACACAGATTCATAAGGTGATTGACGATTATCATCAGCGCATGCAGCAGATCAGTATGGAAATCGAAACACTGATCGGTATTGAGAAGAAACGTCACGCCTATGTTGAGGAAGTGATGAGCTCCATGGCCTTTGGAAAAGAAGCTATGGAAAGTGTACGGGCCTTTGAAGAAATGCTGCGGGAAGAAGAACTGGAGCAGGAAGATGCGGCAAGAGCTATCGAAATTCAGAAGAACATTGAAAACCAGAATAAAGTGATGCATACAAATTAACCGGGGGGATGTAAGATGACATTTTTAGATAAATTAGGGATTAAGGGAAAAAATAACAAAGCATCTCAGCCTATAGGCGATGAGAAAAAAAGAAGTCTGGAGCAACAGATTCTGGAGGCGCGGACAAAGCTGGAACAGGCGCGAATGAAGAATATGAATGTGATCGACATGGAACTTCGAAATATCCGATATGACAGAAAGCACAGTTCCGGAACTCCGAATGAAGCCCGTCATATTACAAAAATAAAAAATGCTTATTATTCCATGGGTATGATTGATAATGCCAAGTTCCGTCTGAATGATATAGAAACGACCCAGGAGCTTTTCTCCGCAATGAACCATGTAGCGGATGCAATGAAACTCATCAACCAGATTTATCAGAAATCGGATAAACCAAAGACCGGACAGCTGGTTCGGCAATCTGAGAAGCTGGATCGGAATATGGAAAAATCCGATGAAAAAATGAAAAGTTTATATCCTAAGGCAGACAGTATTAACGAGCTTGTATCCGACGAACTTATTGAACGGCTGATCAAAGGAGAAAATGTCGAAGTCTGCCTGAGAGGCAGCGATGGCATTCAGGTACCTATAGAGGAAATAGAAAATATCCGTTGGGATGAAATGAAAGAAAGTGCGGAGTATTTAAAAAACGATGAGGAAAATATGGATTATTCCTCCATGGATTACAGTGATTTTAATATTTAGAAAACGGGAGGAACAGATAAATGGATGATATGTATCTGGATAAAATGCGAAAATATGAAAATCTGTGTCTGGCATGGATACAAAAAGCCGATCAGGAATTTCTGGACCATGATTTTCATCATACAAAGCAGGAATGTTATTATCTGCAGCAGGCAATAAATCTTCGTTCGGAAATGGCACGGATGAGTTTGGGCAGTGAACAGGATTATCATCGGCGTAAGGCCAGGGAACTGAATGCGCGGATTGCTGAAATTGTCAAGATCATCGATCCGGAATATATGAAACGTAAGGAAAGTGAAGCACGGGAAAAAGACGCTTTGAATCAGAAAGGAAATGCAGGCGGGGCGTCCACAGGAAAATCAAAGGCATCTGCCAGTGTGGATGCTGAGGAAATCAAAAGCTGGTTTAAAAAAATTCCATCCGTATCCTTTGAGGATGTTACCGGTATGCCGGAATTAAAGCAGAAGCTCAGAAATTGTATTAATGATTCCAAACTGCAGGAGATACGTGAATATCTGGGACTTCGAAAACAAAAATCCTACTTTTTTATCGGACCGCCGGGATGTGGAAAAACCTATTTAATTGAAGCCTTTGCCCATGAATTAGTGAATGAGAATTATAAATATCTGTCACTGGTGGGTTCAGATATTTTGAGTAAATATGTCGGTGATGCGGAGAAGACGATTACGCGTCTTTTTGAGGTAGCTGAAGAGAGTGCGCCATGTATCGTGTTTATCGATGAAATTGATGGCGTATGTAAAAACCGTTCTCTGCCAAACCTTCCGGAATATGCTGCTTCAATTACCACGGCATTTCTTACCGGATATAATCGGATCAATGCTTCGGACAAACCGATTCTTTTTATCGGAGCAACAAATTATCCGAATCAGGTAGACAATGCAATGCTGGACCGGGTGAAGCTGATCAATGTACCGCTTCCGGATCGGGCCGGCCGTGTGTTGAAATTCCGTCGGGAACTCGGAAATCGTGTATGGCTCACCGAGGGATTTACCTATGAAGCCATAGGAGAAATCACAGAGAGTGACGATGAGGAAAAACAGTATAATTACCGTGATATTGAGCGCCTTTGCGAAGAACTGAAAGAGATGGTTATGGACAATGCAATGCAGTTATATCAATCCCAGGCGGCGGCGATTCAGGCATTAAAAACGGGGGCATATGGCATTAATCGTGAGTTATTTGAGAAAGCACGGGAGAAATGCCTGCCGACTCCGAAAAAATCAATTATGAAAGATCTTAAGGAATGGCAGAATCAGTTTGAACGCCGGGCAGAAGAGTGACAGAAAGTGTGAGATAAATGGGAGGGAATATTCAGGAATATATACAAACGGAACATTCTGGGGTGAAATTTGAGAATATATGCGGAAGAGAATTCTGGAAAAGGGTTCTCGGAAGTTATGTGGCAGATGAGACATCGGATCAAGTTCTGGAGATGGAAACATCCCAGGGTATTTTGCTATATGGTCCTTTTGGTTCGGGGAAAACAACACTTCTGGCGGCTCAGGCCGGCGAGATGATTTCTGCCGGATATCAGTATCTGGAAGTGGATCTGACAAAAATTCCGGAGGATCGGATGCCGGAACTGTGCGAAGTGATTCTGGAGTATTGTGAAAAAGGGCCCTGTTATCTTTATCTGGATCATATTGAGGTTATATCGGATGGGGCGCTGTTATGGAAGTTATACGCTCAGGCAACGAGAAATGAAAATCATCTGATGATGACCGCAGCGGCGGAAGATGTTTGCAGGCTGAAC
>DBGCEW010000043.1:0-6720 GCA_048357495.1 Frisingicoccus sp. | reverse complement strand
TGGCATCCACTGCCATACCAATCGACAGAATAATACCTGCAATACCCGGAAGAGTCAGTGTCACATCCAGACCGTTTAACAGACAGAGCATTGCCGCCACATAAAGAAGCAGCGCCAGTCCTGCAGCCACACCCGGAATGAGATACATCACAATCATAAAAATAATAATAATTCCCAGACCAACAGCCCCTGCTTTTAAACTGGTTATCAGCGCTTCATCGCCAAGCTTTGCTCCAACCACATTAGAGCGGATTTCCTTCAGGTTTAATTTCAGAGCGCCAAGACGGATATAGGTTGCCAGATTGCTGGCAGATTCATAAGTGAAGTTTCCTTCAATCACTGCCTGTCCGTTTTCAATCACTGTATTTACCATCGGATAGCTGATAATCTGATTATCATATACGATGTAAATGGGTTTTCCGATGTTCCGTTCCGTTGCTTCTTTAAATTTTACAGCGCCGTCGGAAGTCAGTGTCAATTCAACCACATACTGAGAATTGCCATAGCTGTCCGGCTGGCTCATTACCTGGGCATCCGCAATATCGTTTCCATCCATCACCAAATTAAAGATGTCCTGAGTCTCTGAGCCTTCCTCAGCTCCATCCTCGGTTTCCTCTTCCGCTGTTACAGATTCGGGAATTTCAAAAAACTGAACCGTTCCCGGATTTCCCAATTCTTCAAGGATTTTTTCGGAATCATATTCCCCCGGGATTTCAACATTGATCCGGTTGTTTCCTTCCTGATAAACCTCTGCTTCCGTGCTATAGGATTCCACACGCTTCTGAAGCTTATAGACGGTATCATGCATATCCTCTGCAGATGGATTCTCCTCTTCTGCTTCATAGGTAATGCTCACGCCTCCGGCCAGATCCAGACCGAGTTTAATATTTTTGGCACTTCCCTGGCCACTCTCATCCACACCCCTGTAAGCGACAAAGCTGCAGGCTCCGATCACCAGGATGACAAAAAGCAGACCAAGCAGGCTCTTTCCTTTTTTATTCTTCATTTTTTACGCTTCCTCTCTGGCTGCTTTCAGCATAATTGCACATTCCACTCGTTTCCGCATCATTTCGCAGCCAATTTCATAGGTATCTGTAATATTACCTGTAAAATTATAGGCATTTGCCGCACAGCCGCCGCTGCAGTAAAATTTTGCAAAACAGGTCTGGCATTTTTCTCTGGCATAAACATTGCAGCATTTAAATTCTTCCTGAAGATCATTGCGAACAATACCATCGTCCACATTTCCCATAAGGAATTCTTCCTGACCAACAAACTGATGGCATGGATAGAAATCTCCCCATGGAGTCACCGCCAGATATTCGGTACCTGAACCGCAGCCGGAAAGACGTTTTGCCACACATGGGCCGCCGGATAAATCAATCATAAAATGGAAAAAGTTAAACCCTCTGCCTTCCTTTTCTCGTTTCAGCATTTCTTTTGCAAGACGGTCATACTCTTCCATAATCTTCGGTAAATCTGTTTCTTTAATCGCATAATCTTCACTTTCCGGAGCCACGACCGGTTCCACGGAAATCTGCTTAAATCCTTCATCTGCAAGGCTCAAAACATCGGCGGCAAAGTCTGTATTATAGTGAGTGAATGTTCCGCGGACATAATAGTCTGTCTGATGACGGCTTTCAGCCATATCTTTAAACTTCGGAATAATTTTGTCATAACTTCCCTGTCCGCCGCGGAATGGCCGCATAAAGTCATGGACCTCCTTACGTCCGTCCACACTCAAAACAACATTTGCCATCTCTTTATTCGCAAATTCCTGAATATCTTTATTTAAAAGCACGCCGTTGGTCGTTAATGTAAAACGGAAATTTTTATCATAGATTTTTTCCTGTTCCCGGCCATAGGCAACCAGCTGTTTCACCACCTCAAAATTCATCAGTGGTTCTCCACCAAAAAAATCCACCTCCAGATTTCTTCTGGAACCGGAGTTTGCGATCAGAAAATCCAGTGCTTTTTTTCCAACTTCAAAGCTCATCAATGCTCTGCGTCCATGGTATTCGCCCTCTTCCGCAAAGCAGTACTTACAGGCCAGATTACAGTCATGGGCAATATGCAGACATAAAGCTTTGACAACCGTTGGCCGCTTTTTAAAATCAATGATATAATCTTTATAAATATCCTCGGTAAAAAGGCATTCCGCCTGAACGAGTTCCTCTATTTCAGAATATGCTTCTTCAATATCTTCTGCCTTATAATCTGCAGAAAGCTTCGTTACGATTTCTTCTTTCGAACGGTTTTCATACAAAGCAATAATATCATATACCAGGTCATCCACCACATGGACAGACCCGCTGTTCACATCGAGAACAATATTATAGCCATTGTTTTTATACTGATGTACCAAAATTAATGCTCCTTACATTCATAAAATAAACTGGAATTGGTTTCCCAATTCCTGTTAAATACCACATGGCAATGAATAAGCAGCGACTTAGCTGACTAAACCGCTGCTTATTAATTATTTGTTATTTTCACAGCTCTGATTTCCAACAGTGCAGGAAGTTTTGCAGGCTGACTGGCAAGATGTCTGACATTCACCGCATCCACCTTTAACCATGGAATTCTTTAAAGATCTTGTGTTTAAAGATTTGATATGTTTCATGAGAAGACCTCCTTTATCTAATATAGCTTAAAACATTATAACATACCTGTTTCTAATTTAAAAGCTGTTTTTTTGATTTTTGCCTTCACCCCAGCATACCGCCCAGCATACCGCCACCCATACAGAGAAGAGCCAGCGCTGTCGCCGGAACAATCCGGTCCGGTAACACGCCCTCTGCTGCAATCACCGCTGCAATATGTATGCTGTAATACAGCAGGCCCAGAATCAATCCCCAGAGAAACTCCCGCTTTTTCACCTTTCTCCCTACATAAAATCCTCCGGCGACCACCGAAACAATATAGGTAATAATGACGCCCACCCGAATCTGGGTATTACCCATATCCAGCTGATACAGCATGCCGGCCAGTACAATCAGAGCTGCGGCAGAGATGACATAGCTGAGCACCAGAGCCTTTAATACGGCCATCATATATGTTTTCATAAAATACCCCTCGTCCGTCTTCTCTGTAATATATGCGGTCTGCCTGTGAAAAATGCTATTCTCTCAGACTTTTAAGAGCATCCAGCACCTCATAGGGTATCACCAGCTTTCCCATACCTCTCCCGATGTGTATATGGGGTTTCACGCTGCCATGAAAATCCGAACCGCCGGAAAAAGCAAGTCCGTATTTTAAAGCAAGCCGCTTCATTTCCCGCTCATCTGCCACCGAATAGGTGCTGTAGAAAGTTTCAATGGCCTGAAGTCCATAACCTTTCAGCACTTCAATACAGCGGACCAATTGCTGCGGTGTGAATTTATAAAGCAGCGGATGGGCCAGAATTGCCACCCCTCCGGCATCCCGGATGGCGCGCACCGCATCCTTTGGAGTAACTCCGGTCTTGGGAACAAAAAAAGGCAGTCCCGGAGCAAGATATTTATCAAAAGCTTCTTTAATAGAAGAAATATATCCAATATGGAGCAAATATCTGGCAAGATTCGCCCGGGTCATCACGCCGTCTCCTTCAAGTTCTCGAAGTTTTTCCATCGTAATATCCACTCCGGCAAGCTGCATTTTTTCAATCATTCTTCGGTTTCTCTGCTCGCGGATATTTCGAAAGGCTTCCAGTTTCTCCTGAAGTGCCGGATCCTTTGCATCTAAAAACAGACCGACAATATGCACTTCCCGATCCTCATAAACTGCCGATAACTCAATCCCCGGAATGCATTCAATGCCTAATTCCTTTGCCGCTTCCAAAGCCTCTCCAACTCCGTTCATCGTATCGTGATCTGTCAAAGCCACTGCACTCAGGCCTTCGGCCTTTGCTTCCGTCATCACCTGTGCCGGTGACAGGCTCCCGTCCGACGCCCGGGAATGGGTGTGCAAATCAATACGTTTCATCCATATCCGTCCTTTCGCAAACAAATAAAAACACCCCGCAGATTCTTCCTTTCAAATCCGCAAGGTGTATTTCCATCATCTTAGTCCTCTACAGTGTTTGTTTTTTCAATGCTTACAACCGCCTGTCTCCGCATAGGGATACGGCAGTGTCTGTCTCCACCGAATTCGACAATCAGAATGTCGCCGCTGATATCGATAACAACGCCAAAAAGTCCGCTGGTTGTTTCAATACTGTCACCAACCTCCAGAGCATCCAGCATGGCCTGCATTTTCTTTTCCTGTTTTTTCTGTGGGCGGATGGATAAAAAGTATAAGACAACACCATATATCGCTAATAAAGCAACTACCCAAATCCAGTAATTTCCTGTCATAAATAGACTCCTCCTAAAATTAATTTATTTTTTTTCAGCAAAGCCTTCCAGCTTTGCTTTCTTATATTCACCATATCGGTGTTCTTCAATAGCTTCCCGAATCTCTTCCATCATTGTATTATAAAAATACAAATTGTGCAAGACGCAAAGCCGCATTCCAAGCATTTCTTTCGCCTTCAGAAGATGGCGGATATAAGCTCTGCTGTAATTTTGGCAGGCCGGACATCCGCAGCCTTCTTCAATCGGCTGTTCATCCAGCTCAAATTTGGCATTAAAAAGATTCAATTTACCATGATTTGTATAGACATGTCCATGCCGTCCGTTTCTTGACGGATATACACAGTCAAAAAAGTCAACGCCACGGTCTACCGCTTCCAGAATATTCGCCGGTGTTCCGACACCCATCAGATAGGTTGGCTTATTCTGAGGCAGATAGGGTACTGTTTCTTCAATAATATGATACATCTCCTCATGGGTCTCACCCACAGCAAGACCGCCAAGAGCATAACCATCCAGATCCAGCTCGGAAATCGCCTTTGCATGATCAATACGGATATCCGCATAGGTCCCTCCCTGGTTAATGCCGAACAGCAGCTGATGCTTATTAATGGTATCTTCCAGTGAATTCAGACGGGCCATCTCATCTTTACAGCGGTGCAGCCACCGGGTTGTCCGATTGACCGAATTTATCATATATTCCCGGGTTGCCGGATAGGGCGCACATTCATCAAAGGCCATGGCGATCGTTGATGCCAGGTTCGACTGAATCTGCATACTTTCCTCCGGCCCCATAAATATTTTATGCCCGTCAATATGGGAATTAAAATAAACACCTTCTTCTTTAATCTTTCTCAAGCTTGTCAAGGAAAATACCTGAAAACCACCGGAATCCGTTAAGATCGGTTTATCCCAATTCATAAACCGGTGAAGACCACCAAGTTGTTTTACAACCTTATCTCCCGGACGCAAATGTAAATGATAGGTATTTGATAACTCCACCTGGGTTTTAATCTGCTGCAGATCGGTCGTCGCTACTGCACCTTTAATCGCTGCGGCTGTTCCTACATTCATAAAAACCGGCGTCTGAATCGTCCCGTGAACCGTTTCAAATATCCCGCGCTTCGCTCTGCCGTCAGTCGTCAATAATTTATACATAAAGTCCCCCTTTATTTGCTGAACTTCCATTCTTTTGAAGCTAACATTACTAGTATACATTCAACCCGTTTTTTTCGCAACCGCCAATTTCTTTTTTATAAATATTTTATAGTTTGTCTTTTAAATAAAGTACAAATCGAAAAAAACCATCCACCATCGACACTCCGATGATGAACGGCTTCATTCTCATTTACATATTCAAGTCACATATATTCTGTCCGCTTCGCAAGTCTGCTAAGTAAGTCCGCTAAGTAAGTCCGTATTTCTGTCTATATCTAAAAATAAATTTAGATAGCATATTTTTCAATCACTCTGTTAAATCCATCATTATGGCCTTCAAAATCAACAGTAATTGGATGCCTTGGGTCAAGACTCAACATGCCAAGAATTGATTTCGCATCAAGGGCAATCCGGTTATAGTAAACGTCAATATCAAATTCACAGTTCATCGCAGCCCTGACGAATTCCTTTGCCCCATCAACATTATTTAACTTAATCTGGGTTTTCATGGCTTTACCTCCAAACTGAATATGAATACTTTTCCGTATTCAATTATTTATTTTTTTATGTTTTACCACGAAAACCCAATTTTGTCAAAACCTTCCATCCTGACAGCCGGATCCATATTTCGTCATTAAGCTTAAATTTCTCCCCTCTTATTTGTTATTTATGAACATGAATATTCCCAATGAAATTTTTCTTCATAAAATATTACATCATCCTAACAATATTTAACCGTTTTATATAAATTATATTTGTTATTTTTTACAATATTTATTGCATCCCCCGGATAAATTCGCTATAATGTTACGTAAATTCCTGATTCTCAGGAATAATATGTTCGTGAGGTGACATTTATGTTTGGTTCAACCATTGGAAATATATTTAAAATCGCAACCTGGGGCGAATCCCATGGGAAAGGCGTCGGCGTTGTCATTGACGGCTGCCCCGCAGGTCTTCCCCTTTCCGAAACGGATATCCAGATTTTTCTGAATCGCCGCAAACCAGGCCAGTCCCCTTATTCCACACCCCGGAATGAGGCGGATGAAGTGGAAATCCTCTCCGGCATTTTTGAAGGAAAGACTACCGGAGCACCCATTTCCATGATGGTCTGGAATAAAACGGCCCGTTCTTCGGATTATTCGGAAATTGCCGGCTATTACCGCCCGGGTCATGCGGACTATACCTTCGATGAAAAGTACGGTTTTCGTGATTACCGGGGCGGCGGACG
>DBGCEW010000042.1:0-10864 GCA_048357495.1 Frisingicoccus sp. | reverse complement strand
TTAAATTTAATATTGATATATTTAATCAGAAATGATATAATATATACATATGGGATCTTAGCTCAGCTGGGAGAGCATCTGCCTTACAAGCAGAGGGTCACAGGTTCGAGCCCTGTAGGTCCCATTTTTGTGCCGGCGTGGCGGAACAGGCAGACGCACAGGACTTAAAATCCTGCGGGACTAATCTCCCGTACCGGTTCGATTCCGGTCGCCGGCACTCATTCAGGAAGTCTTAAATCCTTGATTTTAAAGGATTTGGGGCTTTTTTCTTTTTTTAAAAGTTGTACAGTTTTGTACGGCCAGTAACCATGCGGGCTATGTCAGTATCCGAGTCATTTTGGAGTATGATAAATGTTGAAAAAAGAACAAATTTCTTACAAAAAACTGATATTGGGCAAAAATCCAGAAAAAAGATAGGTTTTTTAAGCTTTGTATGTTAAACTATAGGTACCAGAAAGTGGGAATTTTTTTAGTTATCTGCTTATATATTTGAGAGAGGTGAAGGGTATGAAGAAAAGAGTAGGAAAGTTATTGGCGGGGTTTTTGATGTTTACTGTAGTGCTGACCTCTGTAGCAGCATTGCCGGTACAGGCAAAGGAGATAAATAATCGTGCGGTGACAGAGGAAAAAAAGGTTATTGAAATTGCAGAGAAGGCCCAGGACAGTATTTGTCTGAAAGCAGAAGAGGGATATGTCTATGCTATTAAAATGAAGGATGAGAAAGATCCTTCAAAGGACACGTGGAAATGGGCAGAAGAGACACAGTATGATAAAGACACAAAAACAGTTAAGTTTGAGGGCTTAACTGCGGGAACAGAGTATGAATTTGCCCGTGCTGTTGAGAAAACGCAGACACCTCAGGAAATCGAAAAGATAAGCACAGAGGCGATAAGTACAGAGCCGACAAGTGAAGAGCCGGAGAACACAGAGCCGACGAGTGAAGGACCGGAGAACACAGAGCCGACGAGTGAAGGGCCGGAGAACACAGAGCCGACGAGTGAAGGACCGGAAAACACAGAGCCGACGAGTGAAGGACCGGAAAACACAGAGCCGACAAGTGAAGGACCGGAGAGCACAGAACCGGAGAGTACAGAAACAACAAATACAGAGCCACAGGCATTGAGTGCACCGGAGGCTCCGGCAGTTAAATTGATTACGGATACAGAAGTTCAACTGGAGATTATTGATGGCTTGGAATATGCCGTGAGTATCGGGGGAATTATCGGAAATTGGAACAGCGAGGGTAAATTCACCGGATTGACACCTGAAACGGAGTATTCCTTTGTTGCCCGTAAAAAAGCTTCCGGAAATCAATCGGCAAGCGATGCAAGTGGAGCTACAAAAGTGGTGACAAAAGCAGCTGCCGCAGAGGCACCGGCGAAACCGGAAGTGGAATCCAGAACAGATACCGAGATCCGACTCAAAGCTGTTCAGGGACAGGAATACGCGGCATTATCGAAAGAAAAAGCCGTGGTGGAATGGAATGATACCGGTGTATTTTCGAATTTGACTCCGGCTACAGAGTATACATTTGTAACCCGAATGAAATATAACCCGGATACCGCTGTGGAAAGCAAGCAGAGTGAAGTTTTGAACCTGAAAACAAAGAATGTGGCGGCAGTGGCACCGTCTGCACCGGACTGGTCAGAACGTTCAGAGGTTTCTATAGTGTTGGCAGAAGCTCAAAATCAGGAATATGCTATTAAACAGGCAGATGGAAGCTGGGCATGGCAGGCAAGTCCTGAATTTACAGGATTGAATCCGAATACAGAATACACGTTTGCAACACGGGTTATCTTTAATCCAGATGAGGCAATGGAAAGCAATATCAGTGGAGAGAGCAAATTTAAGACACTTATTCCGTTTGAAGGCTCTACGATTACGGGTATTGCAGCGGACGGCTCTTATGTATCCGGTACAAGACTGACAGCAACGGCTGTAGGTAACGGTATGGATAATGTAAATCCTTCATTATGGGATACGCGTTGGGTGCCGTTGAGATGGAACTGGGGTCAGAATGCTTTCAGTGACTGGAAAGAGCCTGGATATTCGATACCATTTACCTTAGTTCATGTTGGAAATTATCGTCTGAGTGTGGACTTTGTTTTGGAAGAGTATACTGAAAATGGATGGACAGCAACGGATGTTATAAATACAGCAACAGTATGCTTTAAGACAACAGAAGCACCTGCTACAGAATTTACGATTTCAGCGACGGCCGGTGCCAACGGAAGAATTAATCCAAAGGGAAATCTTACAGTGGGCAAAGGTAAGGATTATGAATTTAATTTCCTGCCGAACGAAGGTTATGTTGTAGCAAAAGTTTATATTGACGGTGTAGAGACAAAAGTTGAAAATAACAAATATACTTTCAAAGGGGTAGATGCAAATCATACGATTTCTGTAACCTTTGAACAGGCAAAGAAATTGGATTCTCCGAAGACCGGAGATCATGTAATGATGAAGCAGGCAGTGCTCCTTATGATTCTGTCGGCAGGCTTGTTGATTGGGATTTTTGTGTATCAACGGAAAAAAGTTAAAAAATAGGTATATTCATCATTAAGCAGAGGATTTAAAACAGTAGGGGGCTTTTCGCAGAAAGGCCTCCTGCAATATTTTTTCATTAAATAAAAAAATATTAAAAAAGGCATTGACAAAAGTGGAAAACAACTGTATAATGGCTATTGTTGTTAAGACGTGTGCGTTTAGCTCAGCTGGATAGAGCGTTTGGCTACGGACCAAAAGGTCGGGAGTTCGAATCTTCTAACGCACGCTAAAAATCCTTGTAAATTTATTTACAAGGATTTTTGTTTTATCAGAAAAAGTTTTCATTCGAAGTAAAACCTTGACTTTCAGTAAAAAATTGGTTATACTTGAAAAAAATTTACAAATGTAAGGCTGGAAACGGCTTTCATTAAAGGGGAGTAGTAGAAATATACCGTCAACAAACGCGGCCGGAGTGCCTGGTGGTATATACCTGAGAATGGTTACGAGACTTTTAGTGTATCTTAATTGAAGAACAGGGAATTCTTTAATTAAGATACATTGAAAGTCTCTTTTTTTGGCCGGAAAAGGAGGAAAATATATGAGTGACTGGTATCAGCAATCAGAAAATGAAGTTTTGGAAAAACTTCATGTGACAAAAGACGGGCATACTTCAGAGATGGCTGCGGAACTTCTTGATAAAAAGGGAGAGAATGTTCTTGAGGCCGGGAAGAAAAAAAGTACGTTACAGGTATTTTTATCTCAGTTTGCAGACCTGCTTGTTATTATATTGATTATTGCGGCAGGAATTTCTATGTTTACGGGGAATCAGGAAAGTACCATCGTTATTGTAGCGGTTATTATTCTGAATGCCATTTTGGGAACGGTTCAGCATAAAAAAGCAGAAAAATCTTTGGATAGCTTAAAATCCTTATCATCACCGACTGCAAAGGTGATGCGGGATGGACAGAAGCTGGAGATTCCGTCAAAGGACGTGGTTCCCGGAGATATTCTTTTATTGGAAGCCGGAGATCTGGTTGTGGCGGACGGACGTGTTTTAAACAGTTATTCGCTTCAGGTGAATGAGAGTTCTCTGACAGGAGAATCCACCAGCGTGGATAAATCAGAAACGGTTATTGAAGGCGAGGTGCCTCTGGCAGACCGGGTGAATATGGTTTACTCCAGCAGTCTTGTAACCTATGGACGTGGTATTGTCGTTGTTACAGGTACGGGCATGGATACAGAAATCGGTAAAATTGCCACACTGATGAATGCGACAAAGGAAAAGAAAACGCCGTTGCAGGTGAGTCTGGATCAGTTCAGCAGCAAACTGGCGATGGTCATTATGATTATCTGTGGTATTGTATTCGGACTGAGTCTCTATCGGAGAATGCCGATCCTGGATTCCTTAATGTTTGCCGTAGCGCTGGCAGTGGCTGCAATTCCTGAAGCGCTCAGTTCGATTGTAACGATTGTGCAGGCGATGGGAACCCAGAAAATGGCAAGAGAACACGCTATTATTAAAGAATTGAAGGCGGTGGAAAGCCTTGGATGTGTTTCTGTTATCTGTTCTGATAAGACGGGAACTTTAACACAGAATAAAATGACGGTTCAGGATGTTTATATTGATGGTCAGGTGCTCAGACCGGATGAAATTGATATCCGGAACCAGCTTCACAGATATTTGCTTTATGATGCTATTTTGACGAATGATTCAACGATTGTCGATGGCAAAGGGATTGGGGATCCAACAGAGTATTCGCTGGTCGAAATGGCTCGGAAAATTGATCTGAGAGAAGATATTATCCGGGATATGATGCCCCGTCTGGAGGAAATTCCATTTGACTCGGATCGGAAGTTAATGTCTACGAAATACCGTCTTCACGGTGTCCCGACACTTTTAACGAAGGGCGCGCTGGATGTGCTTCTGGACCGTACAACCCGTATCCGTACTTCCGAAGGCATCCGAAGGCTGACAGATGAGGACAGGGAACGGATTTTAGATCAGAATCTTAAGTTTTCAGAGAATGGTCTTCGTGTACTGGCCTTTGCTTATAGAGAAGTGGATGAAGAAGAAAGTATTTCCCTGGAATCCGAGAGTGATTATATCTTTATTGGTTTGATTTCTATGATTGATCCTCCAAGAGAAGAATCGACGGCAGCAGTTGCCGATGCGAAGCGGGCGGGCATCCGTCCGGTCATGATTACCGGAGACCACAAAATCACAGCGACGGCGATTGCAAAACAAATTGGTATTTTTGAAGAAGGAGATCTGGCTGTGACGGGACCGGAACTGGATGCCATGTCTGACGAAGAGCTGGATTCAAAGATTCAGAGGATATCGGTCTATGCCCGTGTATCTCCGGAAAATAAGATAAGAATTGTGGATGCATGGCAGCGTCTCGGCAATGTGGTTTCCATGACGGGAGATGGTGTCAATGATGCTCCGGCGCTTAAGAAGGCTGATATCGGTGTGGCTATGGGAATTACAGGAACAGAAGTATCTAAGGATGCAGCTTCCATGATTCTTACTGACGATAATTTTGCAACCATTATTAAAGCGGTGGCCAATGGACGAAATGTTTACAGGAATATAAAGAATGCGATTCAATTCCTGCTGTCCGGAAATATGGCAGGAATTCTCGGCGTGTTATATACATCGCTGATGGGACTGCCGATACCGTTTGCACCGGTACATTTGCTCTTTATTAATCTTCTGACGGATTCGCTTCCGGCCATTGCCATTGGTATGGAACCGGCAGAAAAGGATTTATTGGCAGAGGCGCCGAGGGATCCGAAAGAAGGAATCCTGACAAAGAAATTTATGACAGATATTTTGGTTCAGGGGGCATTGATTGCGGTTGTGACAATGATTGCCTTCCATATGGGACTGAATACAGGAGGAAGTGGCCTGGCAAGCACAATGGCTTTTGCGACACTGACATCAGCCCGTCTTTTCCACGGATTTAACTGCCGGAGCAAGCATTCTATTTTCCGGATCGGTTTTCGGAGAAATTGGTACAGTCTTGGTGCCTTTGCAGCAGGCATGATTCTTTTAAATCTGGTACTTTTTGTACCGGTATTGAAGCGGTTGTTCCTTGTATCGGCTCTGACAGCAACTCAGTGGGGAAGTATTTTCCTGTTGGCAATCATACCGACAGTGATTATACAAATTGTAAAAATTATCCGGGAACATTAAATAATTATAAAAATATATTTCATGGGAAACATGGAGGCAGTGGGTTCAATGAGGGCAGACGGATTAAAATTGATTGAGAATGGCTGGAAGCATTTCCGGACGATCACAGAGCATAAATGGATTGTCATGAAGGAATGCTTTCAGGTTGGCCTTTATAAACAGGGATTGCTTCACGACTTGTCCAAATATACACCGGAAGAATTCAAAACAGGGATGTATTATTTTCAGGGAGACCGGAGTCCAAATGCGGCAGAAAAAGAAGAAAAAGGATATTCGGGTGCGTGGCTGCATCACAAGGGCAGAAATCGGCATCACTATGAATACTGGATTGATTTGACGGCGGACCGGAGCGAAGGACTTCAGGGAATGAAAATGCCTCTGAAATATGTTATTGAGATGTTTATGGACCGCGTTGCAGCTTCAAAAATTTATTATAAAGAAAATTATACGGACAGTCATGCATTGAACTATTATAAAAAGAACAGAAATTATATAACAATGCATCCGGAAACCCGAAAGCTTTTGGAACGGCTTCTCATTATGCTGAGCAGACATGGGGAAGAGTATACGATGAGCTATATTCGCCGGGTAGTATTGAATGGAAATTATAAATATTAATTTCCAGAATAAAAACTTTAGTTGAAGCCATAATAGCTAGTGTAATCTTATTAAGGAGGTCCTATTATGGCAAAGAATTATGATCAGAACAACAATAACAATGGAACAGTGAAAAACAACAATTCCCGGAATGAATCCAAAAACAGCAACACTCAGAACAATAGCACACGGAATGATTCCCAGAATAACACATTTGGAAACAGTGAACGGAACAGTTCAAAAAATAACGCTTCCCAGAATAATACTGAGCGAAACGCGTCCAAAAACTGCAGCAGATAAGCAGGAAAATGGATGGAAAGGGTATCCACAGACGGATACCCTTTCTTTTTTTCTGCATATATTAAAATATGGAAGAAGAGGTGATGATGTGAGTCTGGATTTTATATCTTCGAAGGACGTTTTAAAATATATAGACAGAGGGAATGCAGTCGTTATTGATATCAGAGATGGGGATGAATATCACCAGGGGCATATTCCCGGAGCGGTATCAATGCCCTATGATACCTTTGATGATAAAGCTCCGATACTGAAAAAATATGAATATATTATTTTATGCTGTGACAGGGGAGCGGCAAGCCTCCTTCTGGGAAGAAAGCTAAGTGGAGAAGGGTATCAGGTACTGAGTATCGGAGGCGGAATGAATGCCTGGCGGGGGCCGGTCATTTGAAAATAAAATTCCCTTGCGGCAGGATAAGAAAAAGTATATACTGTAAAAGTAATTAGAAAAGGAGAAAAAATATGCCTTTATATGAATTTACTGCGCCGTGCCATTTTGGCATGGAAGCTGTTTTAAAGAGAGAAATTATACAACTGGGATATGAAATCGTTCGGGTAGAAGATGGCCGTGTGACCTTCAAAGGAGAGGCCTCGGCCATTGCCCGGGCAAATATTTTTTTGAGAACGGCGGAAAGAATTCTTTTGAATGTGGGACGCTTTAAAGCTTATACCTTTGATGAGCTGTTTGAACAGACGAAGGCGATTCCATGGGAGGCATATCTGCCGCAGGATGGAAAGTTCTGGGTAAAAAAAGCCTCTACGACAAAAAGCAAGCTGTTCAGCAGTTCGGATATCCAGTCCATTGTTAAAAAGGCCATTGTTGAAAGGTTGAAACAGACCTATCATATTGAGTGGTTTAAAGAAGATGGGGCGGTCTATCCACTGCGCATTTTTATTTTTAAAGATGAAGTGACCATTGCACTGGACACTTCCGGCGATTCCTTACATAAGCGCGGGTATCGGAAATTAATCAGTAAGGCGCCGGTATCCGAAACTCTGGCAGCAGCGATTTTACTTCTGTCACCGTGGAACAGGGAACGTATTCTTGTGGACCCTTTCTGTGGCAGCGGAACCTTTCCGATTGAAGCAGCGATGATCGGCGCCAATATAGCGCCGGGGATGAACCGGGAATTTACAGCGGAGACATGGAAAAATATTATACCGATGAAAGACTGGTATGAGGCCATTACAGAGGCGAATGATCTCATCTGTGACGATGTAAAGATGGATATTCAGGGTTATGATATTGACGGGGATATTGTTAAAAATGCCCGTCAGAATGCGGCTGCCGCCGGGGTGGACCATTTGATCCACCTGCAGCAGAGACCGGTCAGTGCATTGAATCATCCGAAGAAATATGGTTTTGTGATTACGAATCCGCCGTATGGTGAGCGGCTGGAGGAAAAGGCAGCCCTTCCTGCACTGTATGGGGAAATTGGCGATGCTTTCCGGCGTTTGGATTCCTGGTCCTGTTTTGTGCTGACCTCCTATGATCAGGCCGAGAAATATATTGGACGAAAAGCGGATAAAAACCGGAAAATTTATAATGGTATGATTAAAACTTATCTGTATGAATTTATGGGGCCACGGCCTCCAAAACGGAAAAAGCAGGAGGATTAAATTGAAGCATGTAAAACGATATTTTTTGTTACTTGCTTTTATCTGCGGTATCGGAATTTTTCTGGTCCGGTCACAGCTTCCCAATCTGATCGGACAGATTTCCGATGTACTGGAAAATCATTATGTCAGTACCCGGGCAGATGCTGTAAATAAAGAAGGCTTTTCACTGACGTATAACGGCAAGCCGATAGATACGGCAAATATGCGTATGTCATCAGAGATGCATTTGCTCATGCCTGTTTCTGAGGTGGTGGACTGTTTTAAAACGGTGGTAACGATCGGAGAGGATGGCAGTGCCTGCATCGGAGGGCAATATTTAAAAAATGCTGCGGTAGTTTCGGAAGATCGGCGCCCGGAAAATATATGGATGGATATGACGGAAGTCTCCGAAGCCCTTGGCGTTGAATATTTCTGGGAGGATTCTGAAAACCGGGGCGATATACGGTCCGTGGAAGGGAAGCCCCTTCCGTCCCGATATGATCTGAGAGAGATGACAGCATTGAACCGGGTGGAAAGCCAGGGAACCTTTGGAACCTGCTGGGCATTTGCGGCGACCGGAGCGATGGAAGCTGCCTTAGGGACCGGAGATTTTTCGGTGGATCATATGACCATGAACAGCGGCTTTAATATTTCTCCGGAGAACGGCGGCGATTATAATATGGCTCTGGCTTATTTAACATCGTGGCGCGGGCCTGTTTATGAAGCGGATGATCCTTACGGAGACGGTGTAACGGACAGGAGCCTGGAGGCGGTGAAGCACTTACAGGAAGCCCGTTATATTCAGAAAAAAGATATAGAACGAATCAAGTCCCTGGTAATGAATACCGGTGCGGTGGAAAGCTCCCTGTATATGTCTATTGAAAATGAGCAGGATGTTTCAGAGGATTATGAGGTTTCCAGTGCAGCCTATTATTACAGTGGTGATATGACGCCAAATCATGATGTTGTTATCATTGGCTGGGATGATTCTTACAGCCGGGGAAATTTTAACCGTATGCCGGAAAAAAACGGTGCATTCATTTGCCGGAACAGCTGGGGAGAAGCTTTTGGAGAGAATGGGTATTTTTATGTATCCTATGAAGATTCGAATCTTGGCAGGGGCGGAGTTGCCTATACACGGATGGATGACCCGGATAATTACAGATATATTTATCAGTCAGATCTGCTTGGATGGGTCGGAACGATCGGATATGAAAATGAATCGGCATGGTTTGCAAATATTTATAAAACTTCCGGAGATGAAGTGCTGAAAGCTCTGAGTTTTTATGCGGTGGGCGCAAATACCTCCTGTGATATTTTTGTAGTTCCCGATTACAGTGGGCCGGAGGATTTGCAGGAACCCCTCTATCTTGGCAGCGGTTATTTTGAAGATGCCGGATATTACACGGTGGATGTTCCTGAATTTATAAAACTTGATAAAAACAGCACTTTTGCCGTAGCAGTACGCATTTCAACGGAGGACTGTGAACGGCCAATAGCCATTGAATATCAGGCTTCGGAATTAACTCAGGATGCCGATATCCATGACGGTGAGGGATATATCAGTTATGACGGCATAAACTGGACTTCAGCAGAGGCAGAATATCAGTGTAATCTGTGTCTGAAAGCGTTTACAAATTAAGAGGAGATTAATATATGGATAAAATTATATTTGCCACATCCAATCCGGGAAAGATGAGTGAGATCAGAGAGATTATGCAGGATCTCGGAGTGGAAATTCTGTCTATGAAAGAAGCCGGAATTGAAGCGGATATTGTTGAGGATGGAAAGACATTTGAGGAAAATGCGTTGATTAAAGCGCGGACGATACGCGATTTGACGGGCTGCCTGGTTTTGGCCGATGATTCCGGTCTGGTGGTGGATGCCCTGAACGGGGAGCCGGGAATCTATTCGGCCAGATATATGGGTGAGGATACATCCTATGATTTAAAAAATGCCAATATCATTGAGCGGCTGTCCGGTATGAAAGACAGGGGGCGTTCAGCAAGGTTTGTATGCGTCATTGCAGCGGTGTTTCCGGATGGGACCGAGGAAACACGGCAGGGAACCATTGAAGGCCGTATTGCCTATGAACCGGCGGGAGAAAACGGCTTCGGCTATGATCCGATATTTTATGTGCCGGAATATGGATGTACAACGGCTCAGTTATCAGCAGAACAGAAAAATGAAATCAGCCATCGGGGGAAAGCTCTGAGGGCTATAAAGGAAGTTATTCGTCAGAGGGGTATATGAGAATTTTAATCGTCAGTGATACACATGGGAAAAATGGAAATCTGGAAAAAGTGCTGCGGCTCACTGCGCCTTTAGATTTGATGTTTCATTTGGGAGATCTGGAGGGCAGTGAAGGCTACATAGAGAGTATTACGCCCTGTGAGGCCCATATGGTCAGTGGCAATAATGATTTTTTTACATCGGTACCTGCAGAAAAAATTGTGGGCGTGGGATATCATAAAATATTTATGTCCCACGGACACCGGTATGGCGTCAGCTTCGATACATTGCGTATTAAAGAAGTTGCCAGAGAGCATGGGTGTGATATTGCGCTTTTTGGACACACCCATCGGCCGGTCATTGATATGAATGATGACGTTATCGCAGTGAACCCCGGAAGCATATCCTATCCCCGTCAGGAGAACCGGCGTCCGTCCTACGTTCTTTTAGATATTG
>DBGCEW010000041.1:0-3979 GCA_048357495.1 Frisingicoccus sp. | reverse complement strand
CAATATCTTCTTTTTCTGTTTTCTGGTCATTCAATACCGCCTGCAATCTTTCCAGGAAAGTATCCAGTTCTTCCATCCGGCGGGCCTCCAGGTCCTCAATCACCCCCAGTGATCCGAAGCGTTCCGGATTAATTTTTTCCCCCTTCACGTAAAATTCCTCAAACCCTTTTTCTCCTGTCGTATCCGAAGTGAAATAATACACCGGATATACTTTACTATCCACCGGCATCTCCGCGGCAAACCGCCGGGCTTCCTCCTCCGAGGCACACTGCTTCACCTCATATCCCAGACTATGCAGGAACCGGTCGGCGATAGAGGAGAAGGTCATCATCTGCTCTTCTCCCAGTTTCGGGAAAAAGATCTCCCGGTTCTGCCCCAGGATGCAGGCCAGCATACAGATCTGTCCACTCTCGTCAGGAGAAACGAAATAGCGTTTCACATCGTTCGGAGAACTCAGCGGCTGACGCTTCATCAGCCGGTCGATAAATCCGGCCAGCAGACTTCCGTTCGAAAAAGCCACATTCGCAAAACGGGCCGTCGATATTTTGAACCGCGCAGAATAGGCCATGATCATTTCCTCCATGATCTTCTTGCTGGCTCCCATG
Organism: Frisingicoccus sp.; assembly: GCA_048357495.1. GTDB lineage: Bacteria > Bacillota > Clostridia > Lachnospirales > Lachnospiraceae > Frisingicoccus. Next base: position 3,374 of record DBGCEW010000041.1, on the reverse strand, counting down.
ATATTTACAGGATTGGCCGCCTTATCCGTCGACACGCAGAAGAAATGACACGGCGGAAATTCAGATAACAAATCCAACAATTTCCGCGCTTTCAGCACATTATTCTCCAGCAACGCCTGAACGGAATATTTATCCTTCTCGGTCCGCACATGCTTGTGGGCTGAAAAATTGGCCACAATATCGAATCCCTGCTCTGCCCGGAAAATCTTTTCAAAGACCGGATCGGCAAAACTGAGCGGATAAGTCCGGTATTCTTCCGGCACATACATCCCGTACGTCGAGCGCAGATCCCTCGTCAGTTCCGCCAGCCCGTTCTCACTGATGTCCACAACCACCAGCTTTGAAGGACGGAAAGGCAGCACCGCCCGGATATACGACGAACCGATCGTCCCGGCACCGCCGATCACCAAAACACGTTTACCTTCTATTTCCGCGCGAAGCTTATCCCGGTTCGCCTCAATGTCCGCTGCGAACATGCTCTTTTGCCGGCCCGTTATGTGGTCGGCTATAAATTGACTGACATTCAACATCTGCTTAATTTTAATTTGATTTCAAATTCAGGTAAGAAATTATTTCAAATACTCCGGCCGCTCCGGCAGTCCTTTCAGCCAACGGAAAGGCAGCTCACTTTCCGGCTTCACGATCACCCAGGCCGTCAGGAAGATCAGTTTAATATCCAGCCATAACGAAGCATGCTGTTGGTACCAGATTTCCAGTTCACCTTTGTACGGAGCGATTTTCTCCGTATAAAACACGACAGGATCGATCCCCGGTTGCGACAACAACCGCTCCTCATCCCGGAAAACAATCGAGCCGAGCCCCGTGATTCCCGGCCGCACATTATAAATCACCCGTTGTACATGTTCCGGAAAACGTTCGAAATCCACCTTCATCTGCGGACGCGGCCCTACAATACTCATCGTTCCACTGAGTACATTCAATATCTGCGGCAATTCATTGATCTTCGTCTTCCGCAAAAAACGGCCGAAAGGCAATACACGCGGATCATTCCGGGTGGTCAGGCTGCCTGTCCCCATATTGGGGGAGTTCTTCAGCATGGTGGCAAACTTAAAAATAGAAAACATCCGGTTCTTATACCCAACCCTTTTTTGCAGATACCATACCTTATGTTCCCCCGTACACCACAGAATCAGCATACAGGGCAACAACAGCCACGACACGCACACCAAGGCAATAAGTGCCAGCAGTACGTCAAAGACAACCTTCAAAAATTTGTACATAAATTCGGATTAAAAAGGAAGGAAAGAAATGTTATTTTACAGCTTCATAGGCTTCGGCAACGGTATCCACGATGATACGCAGCTGTTCCCGGGTTAAATGATTATAAACCGGAAGACTGATTTCATTGGCATACAACCGGTAAGTATTCGGATAATCTTCCATTTTATATCCCCGGTTCTTGAACAGAGTCAGCATAGCCATCGGTATGTAATGTACGTTCACCCCGATACCCTTTTCACTGATATATTGAATCATGGCATCCCTTTTCGCTTCATCGAAATCCTTGATCCGGAGCAGAAACAGATGATAAGAACTCTCCGTATCCCGGTGATGATAGGGGGGAATAACAGCCCAATCCCGTTTTGAAAACTCCCGGACATAAAATTCAAAAATGGCTTTCCTTTCGGGCAGAAACGTGGATTTATACCGGCGCATCTGGGCCAACCCGACAGTAGCGCATAAATCCGGCATATTCACTTTCAGTCCCTGATCGATAATATCATACCGCCACGCACCCACCTGATTTTTTTCGAAAGCACTCTTGTTTTGCCCGTTCAATGCCAAGGCCCTCAGGTAAGTCAGTTCGTTCTGATTGCCGAAAGGCTGCGGTAAATTCAATACAATCGCACCGCCTTCCCCTGTCGTTATATTTTTTACGGAATGCAGGGAGAAAACGGTAACATCGGCCACGGTTCCGGAAGCTTTTCCTTTATAAAAAGCCCCTAAGGAATGGGCGGCATCGGCCAAAAGCATTATCCGGCCCAATTGCTTTTGCCTCCCGGAGGCAGGCCGGTACAAAGCCCTCACTTCCGGGTCGTCCACTACTGCCCGGATGGCATCGTAATCACAGGGATACCCTCCGATATCGACAGGCAATATCACTTTGGTGTGTTCATTGATCGCAGCTTTTATCTTGTCCGGATCGATGGTAAAATCATCTTTTACGTCTACCATCACCACCTTTGCCCCCATATTCATGGCACACAAAGCCGTTGCACTGTAAGTGTAAGCGGGGATAATCACTTCATCACCGGGACCTACTCCCAACCAACGCAACATCAGCATCGCCCCGGAGGTCCACGAATTTACACACAAAACAGCTTCACCTCCTGTGAACTGACGGATTTCATCTTCCAAAGCCCGTGCTTTGGGACCTGTCGTCAGCCATCCCGTATGAGTCAGGGTATCATGCATTTCTGCTATTACCTCATCATCGATGACAGGTAAGGAAAAAGGGATTTTCATATAAGATTTTTATAGTCTGATTTTACTTGTTTTATAACACCGTGACCGGGACATACCGTCCTGTTTTTGTCACAGTAGGAAATTATTTTTTCAAGCGAAAGTTTTGCTTGCTCTTTATCACTTTTAGGAAAAGAGGTGATGACTTTTGTATCGAACAGATAGGAATCTCCGGTAAAAATATAGTTCTCTGTAAAATAGGTCAGACATCCGGGATCATGGCCTGGTGTTTCAAGTACTTCGAGCTTTTGTCCCCGGAAAATTTCAATCCGGTCTCCCTCATGCAATATCTTTACTTTATTTCCGGAAAACACAAAGGGATGATTGTGATATTTGGAAAAATTCAGTTTTTCTGAATATAATCCTTCTTGTCCGTGTGCGGAAGTATATACGATACAATCCGGAAATAAGGAGATCAGCTGGTTTATTCCATAAAAATGATCGAAATGGGTATGGGTTAAAAATACTCCCTGAATTTGCTGACCGGGAAGTAATCGGGCGATGACAGGCTCGATATCTCCGATGTCGATCAGCCACACCCGACACGAGTCGGTGTGAGAAAGAATATATGTATTTGATGAAAAAATGGAATTAACAATCTGTACAATTCCCATTCTACCTTTAGTTAACTCTTACAGCCCGGAGGAACATTCAATTTTAACCAAGTCACATACAACCATCGGTTCTGTTTTCAGAAACATGGTTCCCCATGTGAGTCCGAGACCGAATGCCGAGCACAGAAGTGACAGCTTCCGGTCCTGCAATTGCTCTTTCAGATCGGTAACCATCAGCATGGGAATGGAAGAACCACCCAAATTACCGAAATTCCGGATATTGCAAGGCACTTTTGCCGTTTCTAATTTCAGTTTTTTTACAATCCTGTCGATGAT
>DBGCEW010000040.1:0-5128 GCA_048357495.1 Frisingicoccus sp. | reverse complement strand
GTTGCAACCTCCCAGTCCTCATCGCTTCCCATGGAATCTTCCGGGCGGGTAGACAGCTCTACATGATATTTGAATCCAAACAGGCTGTAGACCTCATCGATCAGCTTTGCAACCCCTTTGATCTCATCTCTGATCTGATCCGGAGTCATAAAAATATGGGCATCATCCTGGGTGAAGCAGCGTACACGCATCAGCCCGTGAAGCTGGCCGGATTTTTCATGACGGTGTACCAGACCGAGTTCACCGACTCTGAGCGGTAAATCTTTGTAGGAATGCGGTTCGGATTTATAAACCAGCATACCGCCCGGACAGTTCATCGGTTTTACTGCAAAATCTTCGTCATCAATGACGGTTGTATACATGTTATCCTTATAATGATCCCAGTGACCGGAATTTTCCCACAGATGTCTGCTCAGGATGATTGGTGTGGACACCTCAACATAACCGTTTTTGCGGTGAAGATCTCTCCAGTAATCCAGAAGTGTGTTTTTAAGAACCATACCCTTCGGAAGGAAGAACGGGAATCCCGGTCCTTCTTCACGCATCATAAATAAGCCCAGTTCTTTTCCCAGCTTACGGTGATCACGCTTCTTTGCTTCCTCAATCCGTGCCAGATGCTCTTCCAGATCCGCTTTTTTTGTAAATGCCGTACCGTAAATACGTGTCAGCATTTTGTTCTTTTCACTGCCTCGCCAGTAAGCGCCGGCAAGACTTGTCAGTTTAAATGCTTTCACCGGTTTTGTCGTCATCAGATGCGGGCCGGCACAGAGATCCACAAATTCTCCCTGTTCATAAAAACTGATTTCAGCATCCTCCGGAAGATCCTGGATCAATTCCACTTTATAAATTTCATTTTTTTCTTTAAAGAAATCAATGGCGTCATTTCTGCTCTTCGTAAAGCGGGTAATTTTCAGATTTTCTTTAACAACCTTTTTCATCTCCGCTTCAATTTTTTCCAGGTCCTCATTTGTTAATGGTGTTTCGCTGTCCACATCATAATAAAATCCGTCCGCAATGGAAGGTCCGATAGCCAGCTTCACATCCGGATAAAGACGTTTAATAGCCTGGGCCATAATATGGGAAGCCGTATGACGGAAGGCTGCTGCTCCGCCTTCGGAATCAAAAGTTAAAATATTCAGCTCGCAATCCTCGTCAACCACTGTACGGAGATCCACAACCTCACCATTCAGTTCTCCGGCACAGGCTGCTCTTCCGAGGCCTTCCGAAATATCATTTGCAATGTCAATAACCGACATCGGCTGTGCATATTCTTTTACAGAACCATCTTTTAATGTTACTTTCATTTTGTTTCTCCCTTCATATACTTTATATTAAAACTCAGTCAGATATTTAGGCAAAAAAAATGCCCGCTTTCCATCATCTGCCTGACAGAAAGGGACGAGTATTCTCGCGGTTCCACCCTTTTTGTTGCCCACTTCCGTGGGACAAACCACTTCATTTTGATGATAACGGAATCACCGGGCCGGATTAGGGCCGCTCCGAGGTAGTCTTCAGATATTTCCCAACAGGGCACTTCCAGCAAACGGCCCCTCTCTGTGATGTTTCATATCCTACTCGTCTCATCTACGCATTGATTTTATTATAATCACAGGCAAAATCCTTGTCAAGAGATTCCGCAATCCGTAAATAAATTTTTCCTTTATTTTTTTATTTTACATTGTAATTTTGAGAATATATGATAAAATTATGTATATATTGTGTTAATTTTCCTAATTTGTTAAAATATTCTCAAAATTAAATTAGGAATGTCAGGGAGGTGACTTAAATCTATGGAATGGACAATCACTGCGGACTCCCCCGGAAAAGTCTGTCTGATGCAGGGGAATGAAGCCGTCGTACGAGGTGCCGTTGAAGCCGGAATTAATTTTGCAGCTTCCTATCCCGGCTCGCCGTCCTCACAGGTTTTGGGCATGCTTGGAAACATTGCCCGTGAACGTCAATTTTATGCAGAATGGTCAACGAACGAAGTCTGTGCGCTGGAAGCATGTATCGGAGCGTCTCTGGCCCATGCCCGGTCTCTGTGCATCGTTAAGCAGAACGGTCTCCTGTGTGTGGCTGATGCGCTGCACTGCGGTGCCCAGCATGGTGTGAAAGGTGGTCTTGTCATCCTCACATCCGATGATCCGAGCGCCCATTCGAGTACCAATGAATTTGATTCACGGTATCAGGCCATGTCAGCCGATGTGCCGATGCTCGAACCAACCACCATGCAGGAAGCAAAGGATATGATTCCTTATGCCTTTGAACTTTCTGAACGCATCCGCCAGATTGTTATCGTGCGTCTGACAACCCGTGTCTGTCACGGCCGCGGTAACGTTGTTCTCGGCAATCTGCCGGAAAAACCTCACGAGATGCAGCCTGTCGGCGAATGGGACCGTATGGCCTGTGTCAACTATCTGCACCAGTCCATGCTGGATACTCTGGATGCCGCTCAGGAAATTTTTGAAACCTGTCCATATAATCATTATGAGGGTCCTGAGACTGCCGAAAAACTTATTATTGCCGGAGGTACCGGACGCCTTTACTGCCGCGAAGCCCTTCACCGTCTTGGTCTTAAAGACTCTGTCGGCCTTCTGAGTCTGGGGACTGTCTGGCCGCTGCCGGAAAAATATATCCTTTCACACTTAAAACCGGCCAGACAGGTGCTTGTTCTCGAAGAGGTGGACCCGGTTCTGGAACACAACCTGGAAGCCATTGCCGGAAAACACCGGCTGGACATTGCATTTTCCGGCCGTTCCAACGGAGCACTGCCACGGATTGGCGAATTAAATCCGGATCTTGTGATGAACGCCGTTTCTTCTTTAATAGATGCAGACTGCCCGACTCTGAAAAATATGCCTGAAGATACCCTTCCGGTCCGTGACCTCACTTTCTGTGCCGGATGTCCACACCGGGCCACTTTCTATCTTTTAAAAAAGGCTTTACGGTTTGAAAAAAATCCGGGCATTGTCATCGGTGATATCGGCTGCTATATTATGTCCAGCCAGGCTTCCGGCTTCTGGGCCTATCAGGCCTGCAACTGCATGGGTTCCGGCATTAACCTTGCCGAAGGTCTTGGACAACTCACGACCTATGGTCTCAACCAGAAGGTAGTGACCATGTGTGGAGATTCCACCTTCTTCCACACCATCCTTCCCGGCATTGTCAATGCCAGCTACCACCGGGCCAATATGCTTCTGATGGTTCTGGATAATTCTGCCACGGCCATGACCGGTTTTCAGCCTCATCCGGGTACCGGACTCACCGCTATGGGAGACGTTACAGAAGCCATGTCTATTGAACGCATCTGTGAAGCTATGGGCTGCCAGGTCACTGTTGCCGATCCTTTCGATGTAGAAAATACATCACGTGTACTTCTTGACCTTCTGAAACAGACCGGTATGAAAGTTCTTATTATGCGTCAGCCTTGTGCAACGCTGATGTCTAAACAGAAAAAAACAGGCCTGAAAGTCTACGTCGATCAGGATTTATGTTATGGCGACGGCTGCGGCTGTGATAAATTCTGCAGCCGTGTATGGGGCTGTCCGGGCAACTCCTGGGATTTCACAAAAAATAAAGCCCAGATTGACCCTGTATCCTGCGTCGGCTGCGGCGTCTGCGCCCAACTCTGTCCTTCCGGCGCGATCAAAATAGAAGGGGGTGGGGACATATGAAAAATTTAAAATTTGACCCGCTGAATATGATCATCTGCGGCATCGGCGGTCAGGGAAATGTCCTGGCCTCTGAAATTGTTTCAAGTACCCTCAATGATATGGGCTACCGTGTGGCTGTCGGTGAAACCTATGGCGCTTCCCAGCGGGGCGGCTCCGTTATGAGCCATGTGCGGGTATCCGAAAGCGATGATTTCGGCGTTCTGATTCCTTCCGGTGAGGCCCATATCATTATCGGCTTTGAGCCGCTGGAAACCCTCCGAATGGCCCGTCAGTATGCCAATAAAGATACCATGATTATTTATGATCCCCGGCCCGTCTACCCTTTAGGTGTGCTTCAGGGAAATCAGACCTATCCTCCGGTGGAAGCTATTTCAAAAGAACTTCTTACACTGGCAAAAGAAGCCCACGCAGTAAACGCTGCAGACATTGCCATAGCCGTCGGTGACTCCAGAGCTGCCAATATTGTTCTGCTGGGTGCATTCAGCCGGCTTCCGGGTTCACCGCTGAACAGAGATGAGCTCGCTGCCATTCTGGCTCAGCGCTTTCAGGGAGAAGCTCTGGAAATTAACCGGAAGGCTTTCGCTTCCGGCTGGGCTGCCATCGATTCGAAAGGAGGGCAATTATAAATGACTCCGATCATTACCGTTCATTTTATCCATCCGGTTACCGATGCCCGGCTGACCCTTCAGCTCTCCCGGGATACCGTGATAGATACACTGACCCGGTACCTGTACGATGCCGGATTTATCAGCCCGCAGAAGCCCGGATACCGTTACCTCATCCAAAATCATCTCTGCGGCAATAAACACCATCTTTCAGACTATCTTCCAGATAATGAAGATGAAATAACTTTAAAGGTATTCCATATACCGACAATTATGACATAAGGGGGATATGAAATGTTAAGTACATTTGCACTTGATACACAGGTCATTCAGCCGGAACTCTGCACAGGCTGCGGTGCCTGCCAGAGCCTGTGCCCTTACTGGGGCTCTCATGAAGGCCGCACCCTATGCTTTTTTGACTGTGAACGAACCGATGGGCGCTGCCAGCAATTCTGTCCCCGGATGCCTGCAGATTTAGATGCTTTAAGGAAAAAATTTTTTTCCGAAAATACACTGACACAGGAAATCGGTCCCTTCCGGGGGCTCTATCTGACACGGGCCACCGATCCGGCAATTCGTTCCCACGCCCAGCATGGCGGAACCATGACTGCTCTTTTGGAGCTGGCTTTAAAGGAAGGCCTGATTGATTCCGCCGTCCTGACAAAATCCGACGGCGGACTAAATACCCGTGGTGTTCTTGCTGTAACACCGGAGGATATCCGTTCCTGCTCTGGCAGCAGCTTTCAGATCGCACCAACACTGGCTGTTCTGAATCAGACATTAAAAGAAAACACTTACCGCAAAATCGGCGTTGTCGGAACACCGTGTAAAACACTGGCTGCTTATAAG
>DBGCEW010000039.1:0-26997 GCA_048357495.1 Frisingicoccus sp. | reverse complement strand
TCCAAAGGTATCCGAGAAAGCTTCGCCGGTATTTCAGTTTTAAATCCCTGACAACAAGCTCCCTCAATAAGTCTTTATACTTAAAAAATGTGTTGATACGGTCTCTCATTTGTTCCATAACAGGAATCTCCTTAATTATAATATCGTTAAATTTATCCTCTGTATGCGTCTGTCAAAGGATTAATAAGAATTCCGGCGCCCCTTAAACGCAATGACCACCGCCGGGAAGGCCAGAAAACGGCTGTGCCGCATCAGCCATACCGCTTTATTTTTGACACTGTGATAGGCTTCCGGATTTCTGCTTTTGATAAAAGCATCCAACGCCATGGCCTTCCGGCGCATACCGCTGCCCAGCGGAAAGCTGATATATATCTTTATCTGGCTCGTCAGCAATTCACCGATGGCATCATTCATATAGCGCCGCTGAGCCGGACTCATCTGCTGCCTCATCCGCTCTGCATACCTTTCAAGGCGCAGCAAAACATGCAGATGATTCTCCAGATTCGCCTGCATTTTTTTAATAGACATACTTTGATTTGGACGCCCTAACCGATAACAGTATACCGAAGGCTCTAAAAAGATGAATGTATCCACATAAGGAATCGGAAACAATACATATTCCATATCCACGTAAAACATGTGCTCATCGATCTTCATCCGCATTCTCCGCAGTATTTCCGTCTTTATCGTCATGGCATGAATATTTACCAGTGTTTTTCCCGCCACTGCTTCCAGATGATAAATCCGTCCATACTCCAGCATTTCAAAAGGGCGCTCCTGACGCTTTGTCGGAAGCTTTGTCTCATGATCGATCCATGTGTAATTATTTCCGACCACATCCACATCCAGACGTTTTAACATCTTGATCAGCTTACAGAAATTTTCTGTGTCTACCCAGTCATCTCCGTCAACGACCTTAAAATAACGGCCGGAAGCCTCCCGGATCCCCCGATTGATCGTCGATCCGTGGCCGCCGTTCTTCTTCGTAATCAGGCGGAATGTCTGAGGATAACGCACCGCAAAATCTTTTCCGATTTCTTCTGTAGAATCGGTGGATTCATCATTGATAATGAGTACCTCCAAATCCTCCATAATCTCCGGATGGATAAAGGAACTCAGCGTATCTGTTAAATATGCCTCCACATTATAACTCGGTACAACCACAGTTAATATTTTTTCCTTCATATGGCTTCCCTTTCTGGAATTTTTATTCTTTACTTATAGCTTAGCATCCTTTTATTTTAAAGCTTTTATGCAGGTTTGTCAACGAAACTGCATCGCAGCCAGCAGTGAGGAATATTTCAAGGGATAATTACAAAAATGAATACATCATTCGATGTAACACTCCGCATAAAACAAAAAGCACCAGAAGGCTTTAAAATAAGGCTTTCTGATGCTTTCACATAAATCGAAGCGACGTGATTCGAACACGCGACCTCTGCGTCCCGAACGCAGCGCTCTACCAAACTGAGCCACGCTTCGATGTGCTTTACTATTTTACCGCCTTTCCGAAAAAAAATCAATATGTAATTTCAATTTTGTGAAAATTTTTCCACAGAAAGTTAACAATTTCTTCACATTATGCCCACATACTTTTCACAACCTGTGGATATACTATAACCATCAAAAGGATAATTGTTTTACGGCAATTGAATTTTGATAGATTTTTTTCATAACGTCCATTCGTAAGAATGGATTCTCCCCCTTTTTTAATGATACGAATACTAAAAAAAGCCGCTCATCACGGCTTTTTTTAGTATTCAATTTATTCTTTTAAATTCAACTTGGCAAAAGCCTCTGCAAAAGCATTATTTAACGGCTGCTCTGCCTCTTTCTTCTGTTTATTCAGATATTTCTGAACATCCCGTTTACTGACCCCGGCACCTTCTTTTTTCCGGCGTTCCTGAAATGTTGACAGCTTCTCTTTATATCCACAGCCACAGATAAAGGTCTGGGCATCACCCTTGCCGTACATTTCCATCCGCTTATGGCATTTTGGACATCGCGCATTGGTTGTCCGGGCCACAGTTTCCCGGTACCCGCATTCCCGGTCCTGGCAGACCAACATCCGGCTGTTTTTTCCCTTCACCGACAGCATCCGCTTGCCGCACTGAGGACATTTGGTTTGTGTCAGATTCTCGTGACGGAACTTTCCATCCCCTGTGCGGATTTCTGAAACGATCGCCTCTGTATAACCGCGGATATCCCGGATAAAAACATCCTTTTTCAGACGCCCTTCGGAAATATCCAAAAGCTTCTTTTCCCAGTCCGCCGTCAGCGCCGGCTTCTTCAAATCCTCCGGGACCAGTTCCAGAAGCTGGCGTCCCTTGGATGTGAGATGAATGTCTTTATCCTTTTTTTCCATAAGAAATGTATTAAAAAGTTTATCAATAATATCCGCCCGTGTGGCTACTGTTCCCAGGTTCCCTTTTTCCATAGCCGTCAAAAGGGTGGCCTCGTTATAACAGGCCGGAGGCTTTGTCTGTCCTTCGTTGATTTTTACCGCTTTCACCCCTTCTTCCAGGCCTTCCCGGATTTCCGGAAGCAACTGCTCGCGGATTTCCTCATCATCTTCTTCCTCAATGCCATCCTCATAAGCCGCCTGCCATCCCGGCTGTTTCATGACCTTTCCCTTCGCCGTGAAATTCTCCCCGCCGCAAACACCTTTCAGCATTGTCTGTTCATACTCACACGGCGGATATAATACCGCAGCAAACCGCCGGACAACCAGATCATAAATTTTCCGCTCGTCACTGGTCATGTGCTCCAACTGAACAAACTGCTCCGTGGGAATAATGGCATGGTGGTCCGATACCTTGCTGTCATCAACAAAGCTTTTATTGATCCGAATCGGCTGGGTCACCAGCTTACCGGCAACTTTTCGATAAGGTCCCACACTGCAGGCTTTCAGCCGTTCCTTTAACGTTTCTGCCACATCTTTGCCTATGTATCGGGAATCGGTTCTCGGATAGGTGAGTACCTTATGGTTTTCGTAAAGGCGCTGCATAATATTCAGTGTCTCCTTTGCGGAAAATCCAAATTTCTTATTGGCATCCCGCTGAAGTTCTGTCAAATCATAAAGCCCCGGCGCATAAGTTTTCTTCGTTGTCCGGTGTACTTCTTTCACCGTGAGCTTTTCCCCGTTCATCTGATTTAAAAGCTGCTCTGCCCGTTCCCTGTGAAACGTCCGGCTTCCGCCGGATTTTTTATCCTGCCATGTCCATAAAACACCGGCACATGACAGGGTTATGCCGTAGTATTTCTCCGGCTTAAATTCCCGGATCTGCTTCTCTCTTTGAGCGATCATCGATAAGGTCGGGGTCTGAACCCGTCCGCAGGATAACTGGGCATTATATTTACAGGTCAGAGCCCTCGTTCCGTTAATCCCCACCAGCCAGTCCGCTTCCGCCCGGGCCTCCGCCGCTGCATAGAGATTCATATAGGCCCGTCCGTCCTTCAGGTGGGCAAACCCGTCACGAATCGCTTTATCCGTCACCGATGAAATCCAGAGACGTTTTACCGGTTTACGGCTTCCGGCCTTTGCCAGAATCCAGCGGGCCACCAGTTCCCCCTCGCGCCCTGCATCCGTAGCAATAACAATATCACCAATATCCTTCCTGTAAAGATGATTCTTAACCGTCTGATATTGTTTTCCTGTTTGTTTGATAACAACAAGCTGAAACCGTTCCGGCATCATTGGCAGGTCCTGCATTTCCCAGGCTTTATATTTTGTATCATAAACTTCCGGATCCGCCAGGGTCACCAAATGGCCCAGCGCCCATGTGACCACATACCGATCCCCTTCCAAAGCCCCCTGGTTATTTTTTGAACATTTCAAAACCCGGGCAATATCTCTGCCAACCGAAGGCTTTTCTGCAATAACTAATGTTTTCATCTGCCTGTTCCTTTCTTTTTAAATACATTCTACAGAGAATCTCCGGACACCGGCTTAAAACCTTCGCCAAGAATCTGACTGACTTCACTGACAATAAAAAAGGCATCCGGATCAATCTCCCGGACAATGCGCTTAATCTGTCCAAACTCCGACTTGCGTGCTGCACACAGCAGCACATCTCTGTCCTTCATCGTATAAGCGCCGACCCCCTTCAAAATCGTTGCACCCCGGTCAATATCCGAAAAAATGCGTTCGGTAATTTCTTTATTTTTATTTGAAAAAATAAGAAACATCTGACCATGCTCACTTCCATAAACAATACTGTCAATCACCTTGGTCTGGAAAAACAGAGCGACAACACCAAATAATCCTGCTTCTATATTCTGGAATACAAATACCGAACAAACAAGAATCAATCCGTCCACAAGCATTAACGTACGGCCAATCGGTATATGGGGGAATTTGAGCTGAAGTAAAAAGGAAATCGCATCCGTTCCTCCGGTGGAAAATCCCCTTAAAAATATAAGCCCCAGACCGGCGCCAACAAAAATCCCTCCGAAAATCGAAGCGATCATCCGCTCACCCATATACATTGGCAGCCATGGTGTTACCATATAATCCAAAATGACCGAACTCAATAAAACGGCTGCAAAAGACTGAAGTGTATATTTTTTTCCAAGATATCTCCAGCTCAGTATAAATATCGGAACATTCAGTATAAATGTACTGAAACCGATCGGCAGTCCCCAAAGATAGCGGAACAGAATACCTACACCCGACAGCCCGCCCGGTGCAATATTGGCCGGAACAAGAAAGCAGTGTATACCGACAGACATAATAAAAATACCGCTGACTGCAAAAATTAAATCAATCAACCGTTCCTTCCCATGATAAGCTCTTTCCATACTATTCTCCTCCAAGTTTAATTTAGTATATCCACTTCCCAAAAAAGAATCCTGCTGACATTATACATAAAACAAAACGAAGAGTAAACTCCAAAAGCCTTACTCTTCGTTGTTGTATTATATTAAAGTTTTAACGGCTGCCACGAATATATGGCTTGCTGAGAGCCTCCGGCTCGTTACTCCGCCCGATGGATCCTAAAAGGGCAATTAATGTGATAATGTACGGGAGCATTGCCAGCGCCTGAGCCGGCAGCGGTACGCCCACGGCCTGAAGACGAATCTGTAATGCATTGGCGCCGCCAAATATCAGCGCCGCACCAAAGGTTCCTACTGCGGTGTATCTTCCCAAAATTACCGCCGCCAGTGCAATATAGCCCCGGCCGGAGGTCATATTCTCCGTAAATACGCCAAGCTGTACAAGAACCAGATAGGCTCCGCCAATACCGCCCAGAATACCGTTCACTGCCATGGCAATATACTGATATCTGTGTACCGGAATCCCCGCTGCATCCGCCGCTCTGGGATGTTCGCCAATCGCCTCAAAAGCAAGGCCCTTTGCCGTCTTTTTGTAAAAAACAGTGATCAGCACAATCAGTATATATAAAATATATGTAAAAATATCCTGATTAAACAGGGCATCGCCAATCAGAGGAATGTCGCTGAGTACCGGAATTTTAATTGTTGAAAATGTGGTAATCTGCTGATAGCTCTGGCCTTCCTTTAATATCTTTGCCAAAAAGCTTGTGACGCCCAAAATAAACATATTAATAGCGATACCGCTGACGGACTGATTCTGCGCCAGCTTCACGGACAACACTGCGTGAATCATACTGACAACGAGACCACCCAGAATACCGCATAAAAGTCCGATCCACAATTTTCCCGAAAACAGTGCTCCCGCAAAGGAAAAGAAAGCACCGCTCAGCATAACCCCTTCCATGCCGATATTTAAAATACCTGTTTTCTCTGCAACCATTTCTCCAAGCCCTGCATAAAGAAGAGGCACCGACATACGCACCATGGCGGAGAAAAAGGCTGTAAAAAATCCTACGGTTAAAATCTGTTCCAACATTTCTTTTTCCCCTTTCTATGCAGACTGCTTCTTTGCTTTCTTCCGGCTCATGATTCCCTTGGCCAGAATCAAAAGCACAACAAGACCAATTAATATATCAACAATCGCCGATGGCACACCCAGCTGACGCTGCATCGTATTGGCCCCTACCTGCATGGCTGCCATGCCCACAGCAACAAAAAGTACACCGATCGGATGATTTCCTGCCAGCAGCGCTATCAGAACAGCTGTATAACCACAGTTAGAGGAAATACCTTCAAGAAGCTTTTTCTGAATGGCAAGAACCTCCACAACGCCGGCCAGACCGGCCAGACCACCGCTCAAAAATGCCGAAATGACGATATTCTTCATGACGGAAATACCATTACAGGCCGCAGCCCGTTTATTAAAACCAACCACCTTAATCTCATATCCCAAGGTTGTCTTCTGCAATAAAAACCAAATAAGCAGCACTGCCGCAACGGCAATGAGAAAACCGATATGGAGTCTGGTCGGCGGAAGAATCTGGGCCAGCTGCACGGAAGCATCAATTTTCGCCGACTGGGGCACACTGCCTGCCGGGTCCATCAAAAAGGTCCGTACTGCGATTCCAATTAAATTGATAGCGATGTAGTTGAGCATAATCGTAACGATAATTTCAGAAATACCCAGCTTTGCTTTAAACAGAGCCGCAATAAGCGCCCATACACCCCCCGCAAGAAATCCGGCTGCAAGGGCCAGAATGATCCGGCCGGCACCCGGGACCTGAGGCATCCCCAGAGCAACCCCTGCAGCTGCAAGAGCGCCCATATAAAACTGTCCTTCCGCACCAATATTGAAAAAACCAGTCCGAAATGCCACAGCACATCCAAGTCCTGTAAAAATTAACGGTGTCGCCTTTACAAAAACTTCACAGAAACCATTCATATTTCCGAAAATCCCACGGAAAAAGTTACTGTAAGCCTCCATCGGATTGGCATCGGACAATAAAATCAGACCCGTACCTACAGCAACGGTGATCAGTGCAATCACCACCGCCTGAAGCGCTTTACTTTTTTTATTTGTCATCACATTGCCTCCTTCGTGACTCCGCCCATTAACAGGCCGATTTTCTGAACATCTGCTTCATCCCGATTTAAAATACCGACAATCTTTCCGCCAAACATCACCGCAATCCGGTCGGACAGGGCCAGAATTTCTTCCAGATCCGCTGAGATCAGCAGAACGCTTCGATTCGAATTTCGCACATCCATTAATGTCTGATGTACAAACTCCGTTGCTCCGATATCCAGCCCACGGGTCGGCTGATTTGCAATGACCAGTTTTGCCTCCTCTGTCACCTCTCTGGCTATGATGATCTTCTGCTGATTACCACCGGATAATAACTTCACAACAGATTCCTTCCCGGATGTTCCCGTTGTCTTAATCTGGAATTTTCCAATAGCACTTTCTGCCAGCTCGTCAATCGGTTTCTTATTAAAAATACCTCTTTTTGAATAAGGCTCTTTATCATAGTGTTTTAAAAGCATATTATCTTTTAAAGACATATCGATCACCAGACCATCCGCATGGCGGTCATCAGAAATATAAGAAATCCCTTTCTCAAAGCGCTGTTTCACCGAATTTCTCTGAATACTTTCATTCATAAAATGAATTTCTCCGGAAGTGATTTTCCGGATTCCCGCAATCACTTCTGCCAATTCGGTCTGACCGTTGCCATCCACACCGGCAATTCCCAGAACCTCGCCTTTTCTGACCGTCATATTCACATGGTCTAAAACAGGTTTTTCCCCTTTGACCACATGAACATCCTTTAATTCCAGCGCAATTTCACCGCCCTGGCCTTTCTGTATTTCAAATTCCCCTTGAAGCTCCCGTCCGATCATGTACATCGACAGTTCTGTCGGATTGGTCTCGGAAGTTATCAGGTCTTTAATTTTCTTTCCATCTCTCAAAATGGTTACTCTGTCGCTGATTGCCATAATCTCACTCATACGGTGGGTAATAATGATAATCGCATAACCTTCACTTTTCAATTTCCTCAGAACCTCAAAAAAGTCCTGGGTTTCTTTTGGTGTCAGCACGCCCGTTGGCTCATCCAGAATCAGTAAATCCACATTCCGGTACAGTGCCTTCAAAATTTCAACCCGCTGCTGTTCACCCACAGACAAATCACGAATCCGTGCATCCGGCCGCACACGCAGCCCATACTTTTCAGCCAGTTCCACAATACTCTTTCTGGCTTCCATTCTTGACAAAAACAGGCCCTCCTGTTTTAATCCGAGAATAATATTATCCAATACGGTCATTTTCTGAACCAGGGAAAAATGCTGGTGTACCATACCAATCCCCTGTTCAATCGCTTCTCTTGGAGACTCAAATTCAACCTTCTTATCTTTCCAGTAAATCTCTCCACTATCTGCGGTATATATCCCAAATAAAATATTCATCAACGTTGTCTTGCCGGCACCATTCTCTCCGAGCAGCGCATGAATTTCTCCCTTTTCTACAGCCAGGTTCACATTTTCATTGGCATACACACCGGAAAAAGCCTTGCTGATATTTTTCATCTCTAAGATTGCCATAATCTTTCTCCTTTGATAACCAGATATGGGACGCCCCGGTACTACACCGGCGCGTCCCTCAATTTTTCAGGATTTATGCGATTATTATCTTGCAGCTGTATCGCAAGGTACTACAAACTCACCAGATTTGATAGCTGCGACCTTTTCATCGATCATCTTACGAACATCTTCCGGAATAACGCTTTCCATGTCATAGTATGGAGCCATCTCAACAACGCCTTCTGCCATACCTAACTCTTTAACTTCACCCTTGAAGTTGCCGCTGACAACATCGTTGTAAGCTGCTTCAATAAGAATCGGAACATTGTAGATTGAGGAAGTTAAAATTGTTTCCGGAGCAAGTTCATGCTGGTCATAGGAGTCACCTGTTGCATAGATTCCGGCTTCTTTGGCTGCATTGATAGCACCTGTACCACATTCATTTGCAGCATGACCCATAAAGTCAACACCGCTGTCGATCATAGCCTGAGCCGCTTCTTTTGCAAGGGCTGTATCTGTAAAGCTGCCTGTCCATGCTGTCTGAACTTCAACATCCGGGTTAACGGATTTTGCACCGTCTTCAAAGCCGTTCATGATTTTGATTAAAGAAGCGCCTTCAACAGCACCGATGAAACCAAGCTTGTTGGATTCTGTCATACTTGCTGCCAGCATACCTGCGATATATCCGCCTTCTTCACATTTCATAACATAAGAAGCTACATTTTCTGCAGATGCATCCGCTTCAACACAGATGAATTTTGTATCCGGATACTGTGCGCCAACTTCCAGAGCAGGATCGCCGAACTGGAAACCATGGCCGATAACGATATCATATCCGCTTGCTGCATAATCTGTAAATGTTGCTGTCATATCTGCTGCCTGAAGGTTTTCTGTATAAGCGATTTCTGCGCCATATTTTTCTTCAAGCAATGTCAGTCCGTCATATGCAGACTGGCACCATCCCATATCATTGACAGCACCTGTTACGCACAGTGCAACCTTTAAGCTCTCACCGTCTGCTGCTGCACTTTCCTTTGTTTCACTGCCTGTTTCTGCAGTTGTTTCTGCCTTTGTTTCAGCTTTTGTTTCTTTTTTGTCACTGCCGCCGCATGCTGTCAGCATGGAAACAGCCAGTGTCAGGCTTAATGCCAGAGCCACAAGTTTTTTCATTTTTTCATTTCTCCTTTAACCTTTTAATGATTATTTCATTTGTATATTAAATATAAAATGACCCTCTATTTACCGGAAGACATCGGATATACCATCGGAAAACGATCCGGCAGCTGAATGCCTGCCCGGGAACGAATCGCTGCCGCATGTTCCTTCGCCGCCTGAAGGACCTCCGCTTCATTCAGAGACAGGACAATACGGTCTTTCATCAGCCATTTACCATCACACATTGTACTTTCCACATTGGAAGAATGCATGGAAGATACAATATTGGCAATCGGATCATGACAAGGAAGCATTCCGACAGAATCCGGATTAATAATAATTAAGTCCGCTTTCTTTCCGGCTTCCAGGCTTCCGTAAATGTCCTCATCCATAAGGGCTTTCGCACCGTTAATGGTTGCCATACGAATAATTTCCTGGGCCTTCACAACATCCGGCTCAAGACGCCATCCTTTGTGAATAAGCGAAGTCAGATACATCTCATCCACCATATCCATACGGTTATTGGATGGTGCGCCATCGGTACCGATGGTCACGCAAATGCCTTCCCGGAGCATCCGTGGCACTTTTGCAAACCCAAGCACACGCATCGCTGCCGCAGGGTTATGGGATACTTTTACCTGATGATCGCGGAACATCTCGACTTCTTCGTTTGTCAGCCACACGGTATGTACCGCAAGGAAGTTTTTATCCAAAACTCCCAGCTTATTCAGATGGGTAACGGTCCACTCGCCACGGGTTTCCTGCATATATTCGACTTCGTCCTTAACTTCCGCCACATGCATATGCAGACCTACATTATATTTATCCGCCAGCTCTTTTGAACGAACAATCAAGTCATCTGTGCAGTTGAAAATCGTCCGAAGTCCAAACCATACCTGGACACGGCCGTCATGGGTATTATGGAATTTCTTTAAATCTTCTTCCTGTTTATCCAGTTCTTCGTTTGTTGTTTTCTGCCACACTTTCGGCAGTCCCTCGCCGCAGTCCATAACGGATTTTGCCAGCTTACCGCGAATTCCTGCCTGAGCAACACCCCGGGCCATACCGGAAACATGCTGTCCGCCCGGTTCCGCAAAGGAAGTACAACCACACTTAATCTGTTCCAGACAGCAGGCCAGTGTGGATACATAGGAGTCCTCCTCTGTCATATTACTTTCATAAGGCCAGATACGGTCATGAAGCCATGTCAGAAGATTGACATCGTCTCCAAGTCCCCGTCCAAGCTGCTGTGATGTATGTACATGGGTGTTGACGAGACCCGGCATAACAATCTTTCCTTTGCAATCGATCACTTCATCCACATCTTCTTTTAATTCGAAATGCCCCACCTGACTGATTTTATCATCAACGATAAGTACACTGCCTTCAGAATAGACTTCTTCCTTATCATTCATGGTAAGAACCAGTGCATTTTTTAATAAAGTTTTCATTGAAACATACCATCTCCTCTACTAAGATGCGTTCATTATAACGAATTATGTTCGCTCTGTCAATCATCCCCGTGTTGAATTTCGTTGAAATTTGTATTTGACGAAATTCCTTTTTTTCTATATAATAGCAAATCAAGAAAGGAAGCGCCTTATGTCCGATATCGATTTAAACAAAATTGGAAATATTTTAAAAACCCGCCGGGTAGAAAAGAACCTGTCGATCCGGGATTTATCCGCCCGTTCCGATACAGCGGCCAGCACGATCAGTCAGATTGAAACCGGAAAAACATCCCCAAACCTTCTGACCCTGAAAGCCCTGTGCAACGCTCTGGATGTCCCGGTAGCTTCACTGTTCATGGACGATGAAATATCCAATGTCCGCCTTGTTCGCAAAAATGAACAGCAGACCTTCATCCGGAATATCAGTAACGGAAAAGCTCTGATCGAATCCCTGATTACCCAGGGAAAAAACGAAATGTGGGGAGCCATTATTGACATTCCCGCCAGGACAGATTCCGGTACCTTCGCCCATCACGGCGGCGAAGAACTGATTTTTATTCTGGAAGGCCGTTTAAAATACGAACTTGAAAACTATAAAAATTATGAGCTGGAAAAATATGACACCCTTTACTATCCGAACTATATCGGTCACCGCTGGGAAAATCCCTACAATGAGGACGTAAAAATGCTTATTATTTCCACATCCCCTTATAAATTCTAAAAGAGGAAATCCGAAGACAAAAGCGAAGCAGCCAAAAAAGTATAACCTTTTTGGCCGCTTCACAACATTCTCAGATTTCCTCTTTTTAATTTTACTTTAACCGTTGGTTGTCGGAATATAAGGAATGATCTTATTTGCCAGTTCCGGCGCTGTCATCGTCTGAAGCCATACCTTTCCCGGTCCCTCAAGACAGGTCAAAAACAGGCCTTCACCGCCGAAAAAGATATTTGTAAATCCTTTGACCGTCTCAATGGAATACTTCACGCTATCTTCAAAATACGCCACATTTCCCGAGTCAATTTTCAGCTTCTGCCCCGGTGCCAGATCATATTCACAGACCGTTCCATCCAGTTCCAGAAATGCGGTACCGCTTCCCGAAAGCCGCTGGAGCACAAAGCCTTCGCCGCCAAACATACCGCTGCTTAATTTCTTTGTAAGCACTGCAGACAGATCAACACCATGCTGGGCGCAGAGAAAAGCCCCTTTCTGTGCTATGTAGGATTTCCCCGGCCCGATTTCCAGAACATGAATTTCTCCCGGCAGAGATGCTGCCAAAGTAATCTCCTGTTCATCCCGTTCGGCTGTATAGGTTGCCATAAATAACGAATCCCCGGAGAACATTCTTCCGAGTCCCTTCATAAATCCACCATGGGTGTTCGTTTCCATGGAAATACTGTCTGTCATCCAGCTCATCCCGCCGGACTGAGTATAAATACTTTCCCCCCGGTTCATCCGTAAGGATACTGCCGGAAAAGGGTTTCCGAATACTCTGTATTTCATCTTTTTACCTCCTCTGTATGCCATTTGTCCACAGCTTCTACATTTTAATTATATCACAAAAAGCAGTATAAATACCACCATCATTCTATAAACATATCAAGCAAGAAAAGTATACCAATATCCAAAATCACTGGCCCCTTCTTTCCCTTCACGGATCGGTTTAAATACCCGGAAGCCAAACATATTGGCCATGAAGGCCTCTCTGGAGTGACGGGTTCCCGGTACACCGAGAATATACCCGCCGCCGCCATCTTCTTCCCGCTTCAGCCGGGCAAGAATCAGATGCCGGTAGCTATAATAGCCGTGAAGCAAAAAACTGTTGCTGCCGTAAGCCCAGCAATCAATCGGCATCCGTCCAATATCCTGCGGCTCCAGACGGACACAGGCATCGACGGTATCATCTTCAAAAGGATACATCCCCGGACACTGTTCCAATATCTTTCGAAAGCTCATTCCCCGCTTATCTTCTTCCATCGTGACCATATGTCCTTCCTTAACAGTCTCTTCCGTCTCTCCGCCGTCCCCGGCGGACTCTGCCTTCAAAACATCGCCGTCTTCCGCTTCCGCCGCATACTCAGAAATCACTTCCGCTTCCCGGACAGTTTCCACTGCACTCTCCCCTTCTTCCGGCGCTTCACTTTCGCGGAGGTCCACGGTCTCCTGAGGATTTTCCTCCCATCGGATAAGAAACCTTCGAATATCCAATTCTCCGTGATCCCAGCGGGTTCCATAAAATTTTTCATCATCCCCCCGTATGATCATGCCCGACATCTGATCCAGACGGTATCCCGAACCGGCAACATTGGCCGTCTCCGTCCTGAAATTCCATTCCCCACCATGATTTTTTATCCGGACATCGCCAATATAAATTCCTCTCAGATCCTGGCCAAACCGCATAAACATATATACCTGGCACCGCTCCATTCCCGTATACACATTTTTCAGGGACAGGGATATCCGGCACTGACCGCTTCGGCTTTCCACTTTCACAAAACCGGTATTCATTGTTTTCGCGCCGTTCTCATAAAGATAGATATATGAAACAAAACGATTATAATCCGACATAGAAAAATCCTCCTTTTTGACTATCTTATGCGCCAGAAGGGAGGATTATCATTCTTTCTTTCAATTAATTTTAAGATTCAGAATATTCGCCAGACGGGCAAATTCTTCAAGGGTCAGCGCCTCTCCCCGGACAGTTTCCGGAAGTCCGGCTTCCCGGATCGCATCCACAATCGTTTCCCTGGATGCCGGAATCAGTTCCGAATTTTTCAGGCCGTTCTGAAGGGTCTTGCGTCTCTGGTTGAAGGAGGCCCGAATCATCTGAAACATCAGTTTCTCATTCTCTACCTCGACCACCGGATGTTCATGGCGTGTCAGCCGGATCACTGCCGAATCCACATTCGGCCGCGGGATAAAGCAGTTCGCCGGAACATTGGCTACCAGGTAAGGTTCCGCATAATACTGGACGGCCAGGGAAAGGGCGCCGTAATCCTTACTTCCCGGCCCAACCTTCATCCGGTCCGCTACCTCTTTCTGGACCATTACTGTAATATTATCAATGGGCACATGGCTTTCAAAAAGTCCCATAATAATCGGTGTTGTAATGTAATACGGCAGATTGGCAACAACCTTTATCGGCCTGCCCCCGTTTTTTTCCATGGCCAGCGCCTTTATATCCACCTTCAGAATATCCTCATTGATCACGGTAACATTATCATAGTCTCCCAGCGTTTCCCCCAAAATAGGAATTAATTTCCGGTCAATCTCTACCGCCGCCACTTCTCTGGCCGCCTCGGCAAGATACTGGGTCATCGTCCCGATTCCCGGGCCGATCTCAAGCACAAAGTCCTCCTTTGTCACCTGGGCTCCCCGAATAATTTTATGAATAACGTGTTCATCAATCAAAAAGTTCTGTCCGAACTTCTTCTGAAAGCTGAACCCATATTTTTTTATGGTTTCTATGGTTTTTTGCGGATTTGATAATTTTTCCATTCCTGACCTCTTTCATATTCATTTTTTTCAGTGTATATCCCACCGGGAAAATTGTCAACTATTGTCATTTTTTCTTGCATCTCTTTAACCAAACATGCTATACTATTTCCGATCTCAAATACTACATCTCTTATAGGAAGGATTTTCTTATGATTGCACTTTTTTTATCACCACTATATGTTCTTGGAAATATTTATGTTTGCCTGAGAACTCTGCAATGGCTGGCCGCCTGTTCAAAAAAAACAAAAACGCCGGTTTTTCGTACTGTTTTTATCATCCTTTATGTATGTTTAGCCGCTTCTATCGGTCTGGCTTTTATTCTGCCCCATTCATCATTTCAAAGAATTATCGCCCGTATCAGCACCTACTGGTTTGGCATTATCCTGTATATTCTTCTTGTTCTCGGAGTTGCCGAGTTGATCCGGTTTCTTCTTAAAATCACCCGGGCGGTACCCGCAGAAACTCTTTCCTCCAGGAAAGCCTTTGCCATTACCGGTTTTGTATGTGTCATCACTATCGCCGCCATCAGTCTTTATGGTGTCTACAGCGCCACCCATGTGGTGGATACTTTTTATAAAGTCGATATTGATAAAGACGGCGGAAAACTGGATAAGCTGAACATCGCCCTTGTGGCTGACCTTCATCTCGGATATACCATCGGAAGCGATATGATGCGCCAGATGGTGGAAAAGGTTAACGCCCAATCCCCGGATATTATCCTTATTGCCGGTGATATTTTCGACAATGATTATGATGCCATTGAAAACCCGGAAGAGCTCATCCATATCCTTTCCGGACTTCAAAGCACCTATGGCACCTACGCTGTTTACGGCAACCATGATTCCGCCGAAAAAATTCTTGCCGGTTTCACTTTTCCTTCTTCCGAAAAGAAAATGAGCGATCCCCGCATGGATGATTTTCTTGAACGGGCCAATATCCAATTGATTACCGAAGAGACCCTTCTCATTGATGATTCCTTCTATCTTGTCGGCAGAGCTGACGAGGAACGTCCGGGCCGGAATGTGGATAAACGAAAGACACCTCAGGAAATCATGGATGCACTGGATTCTTCCAAACCGGTCATTGTTATGGAACATGAACCCAAATTCCTTCAGGAAATTGATGATGCCGGAATCGATCTCCATTTATGCGGTCACACCCACGATGGACAAACTTTTCCTGCGAATCTCACAACCCATCTTGTCTGGGAGAATTCCGCCGGTTATCTGAAAAAAGATTATATGCAGAGCATCGTCACCTCCGGTGTTGGCCTTTTCGGGCCGAATATGCGGGTGGGAACACGAAGTGAAGTCGTACATATTGAAGTTTCTTTCAACTAAACACCATGCATGGAAATCCTGTTATTTTCCGGATTTCCATGCATTTTTATTTCGGTATCTATGCCTTCATCCGGTACATGTCGATGCCGTTCTGCCAGGTAACCGCCTCCACTTCTGCCTCTGAAATTCCTTTTAATTCACTGATTGTCTGTATCACATAAGGCAGGTTTAACGAGCTGTTTCTCTTTCCCCGGTTTGGCTCCGGAGACAGATACGGACAATCGGTTTCCAGAACGATCCGGTCCATCGGCGCATATTTAACAACCTCTTTCAGCGTCCTCCCATTCTTATAGGTCACCACACCTCCGATTCCCAGATAGAACCCTTTATCCAGATAATTCCGTGCCATTTCCACAGAATAGGAATAACAGTGAATGACGCCGCCGATGTCTTCACACTTTAAGCCCTTCATCATATCCCAGGTATCCTTTGCCGCTTCCCGTGAATGAATCGATACCGGAAGGCCTGTCTTTCGCGCCAGCTCCATCTGCTGCTCAAACCAGTATTTCTGCGCTTTCCGCCGTCCCTCATCCTTTTCCCAGTAATAGTCCAGGCCGATTTCTCCCACAGCCACAATTTTTCCGTTATTTTCTGCAGATTCTTCCACCAGACATGTCAGCCAGTGAAAGGTCCTCTCATCCAGACAATCCACATCACTCGGATGAACCCCCGCTGCCGCATAAATGAAATCGTACGTATTCGCCAGATCAACAGACTGTCGGGTGGATTCAATATCCGCTCCGATATTTACCACTCTGCCAATCCCCTTTTCCCGGAGTTCTTCAAAAAGTTCCTCTCTGTCTTTATTAAATTTCCTGTCATTATAATGTGCATGTGTATCAAATATCATGATTTCCTCCTGTTATAGCTCAAATTTCTCAAAGAAAATTTTCGTAATATTAGAAATATACCTGTCATCCCGCTTAACGAGCGCCAAACGTGTTTTAAGTCTTTCGTCTTCGACTCGCCACATCTCCAGACCTGAAACATCTGTAACAAAAGATTCCGGAAGCATGGAAATCCCAATTCCCGCTTTGGCCATCTGAAGACTTGACCACGCATTGTCTACCACTGCCGCAATATTCGGTTTGAATCCCCGGCTTTCAAATATCTGCCGGATCAGCATTTCCCAGCGCCGATATAAAATCAGCGGCTGAGCGCTGATTTCTTCAGCACCGGCATCTTTCGGCAGCATTCCCGGAACCCCCGCCGCCACAATGTGCTCTTCCTGATATTTATGGCAGACAAAACCGCTTTCCGGAAAAGGGGACCGTACCAGAGCCAGATCGATTTGATTCGTCTTCAGACCATCCAGCATTCCGAAGGTATTTCCTTCATAAACCTGAAAATTCACCTCCGGATACTGACTCCGGAATTGGGCGAGCTGCCGGACAATATGGGCTGTCACCGCTGAAGATACCATCCCGAGCCGGAGCGTGCCGCTCAGTCCCCGGCCAAGACTGTCAATCTCCGTCTTTGTTACAGATGCCATATCCAAAATGGTCTTTGCCCTCTGATACATCAGCTTTCCCGCATCCGTAAGGGTAATGCTCCGCAGTCCACGCTCAAACAGAACGGCACCCAGCTCCCTTTCCAGAGATTTCATCTGTGTACTCAGGGGCGGCTGGGAAATATGCAGTTTTTTCGCAGCGGCAGATATGCTTCCTTCATCCACGATCGCCGTAAAATAATCCAGTTGTTTTAAATCCATGACTTCTCACCACAACCTTCCGGTATATCTTTTCAATATGGCTGATATACTTTTTTAATATTTTTCATATATGATTGTTTATGTTATGATAACAGTAGTTTCTGGAAAATACAAGTATTTTCCGGCCATTATACAGAAATAATAGTCATCATTAAGGGGGATGAAATCATGAAAGAATTATTGAATCTCTTTATGGCCTTTGCCCGTATCGGCGCCTTCACCTTCGGCGGCGGTTATGCAATGCTTCCAATGCTTCAAAAGGAAGTTGTTGAAAAATATCACTGGGCCACAGAGGATGAACTCATGGATTACTTCGCTATCGGTCAGTGTACACCCGGTATCATTGCTGTGAACACGGCGACCTTTGTGGGGTACAAAACCAAAGGCATTGTCGGAGGTATTTTCGCCACTCTGGGCATGATCACACCATCGATTATCATTATTACACTGATTGCCGCTTTCCTGAAAAATTTTGCAGACCTTCCTGTTGTTAAATACGCCTTTAACGGTGTCCGCGCCTGTGTCTGCGTCCTGATTTTCAACGCTGTCTCCAAACTGGCAAAAAAATCTGTCGTTGACAAAGTATGCCTGGGAATTTGCATTGTTGTCTTAATCTTATCTATGTTTTCACCATTATCACCGGCTCTGATTGTTGTATTGGCCGGTTTGGCAGGCGTGCTTTTCAAACGCACAGGAATCGCAGGAGGTGACAGGAAATGACAGGAATTTTACGTTTGGCTTTTGAATTTTTTAAAACAGGACTCTTCGCTGTTGGCGGCGGCCTCGCCACTCTGCCATTTTTATACGCTATGGGTGAAGCCACCGGATGGTTTACCGCCCAGGATGTGGCGAATATGATTGCCATTTCCGAATCCACCCCGGGACCGATGGGCGTCAACATGGCCACTTATGTGGGCTTTACCTCCTTTGGCCTTCCCGGATCGCTGGCCGGACCTCTGGCCCTCGTTTTTCCATCCGTGGTCATTATCATTCTTATATCAAAAATACTGAATAAATTCAAGGAATCCAAACTGGTCCAAGATATTTTCTACGGACTCCGCCCGGCATCCACCGGATTAATTATCGCTGCCGGCCTTGGCGTTGCCAAAATCGCTCTGCTCCATCTGGATATCTTTGAAACCACAAAAAATCTGGCCGACCTCATTAACTATAAGGCTGTCCTTCTGGCTCTGGTTATTTATCTGATTATGAAGAAAAAAGATTTTCATCCGATTCTTATGGTTGTCGCATCTGCGGTGATCGGGATTATCTTTAAATTTTGAAAAGAAATTCTCCGGTGAAAGCTGTGAAATGCTTTCCCGGAGAATTTCTTTTCTTTTCCAACAGAATCCGTAGGTTATTGAATATAAGCTTTTAACATTGCTCATTATTCCACCTGAACGTTCCACAATACAGACATTCTGCAGCTTTCATTCCTTCCAGAACTTCCAAATCTCCGCCGCACATTTTACATCTGAAAACAGCCATCTTTTTCCCTCCATGATTATTATCTTCACATTTATTCATGCTGCCAAATAGTAGTATTTTTAACTTTGTGATACCACGAATGGTAACATATTCAAGCGGTGATTCTATGTACTTTCGCAAACCTAAAGATTTACGAATCGACCATGACAAAATCCAATCCGAAGTTTCCGAATACCTAAATATACAACGTGAAGTTTATCGACGCTACGAAAAAGGTAAAGTCTTTTAAGATATACAATTCTTTTTTTATTTCCACGAATCCTGTCGACCGATGATAGTTGCTATTTCCTGTTTTTGATACTAAAATGAAACCATCTTATCACAGCGGCTTCGATTCCGCTGGCATTAATCCCATTCTATCTATATCTTCATCTTCTTCTCATTCCCAAAAGGGATTCTTTGCATTTCGCAAATACTTCTCAAATCTGTTGCACTGAATCGAAAAAACTCATCCATTGTTGTGCTAAACCTGACGGAGTGCACCCATGCTCAGCATTGACATACGGGACACCTGAAAGGTATAATTAAGGAGGAACTTTATGACAAATTCTGTAACCATTGAAAAACCTTTCCATAGTGATACAAATGGAACAGTTTCAGCAAACATAAAACATAAGGATGTTCTTTTCCGAATTATTTTTTCGGATAAGAAAGATTTACTGGAACTTTATAATACAGTTAATGATACAAACTATCGGGATATTTACAGTAGTGTGCTGCAACAGATTCCTTTACCCCAGTACATCGTGTTTTATAACGGAACCCAGAAGATGCGGAACGCCAAACCCTGCATTTATCGGATGCTTTTCCAAAACATCCCGACAAGATTCCCTGTCTGTCCTGTGAAGCAACTCTGTTAAATATCAATTATGGAAAGAACAGAAAAATTATGGAACGCTGCCGGAAACTTGAAGAATATGCCATCCTCGTCGCCGCAATCCGCTCATGGCTGGATAAAGGCTTTCCCCTGGATACCGCCATTGACTATGCTGTAAACGAGTGCATTGAAAACCATATCCTTGAAAGCTTTCTGGTAAAACACCGCGCGGAGGTCAGAACTATGGTATTGTCAACATTTGACCAGGAGAACCACGACCGTATTTTGAAAGAATACTTTCAAAAAGTCGGTATCGAACAGGGACATTTTGAAAAAATCATATCCATCACAAAAAAGAAGCTTGAAAAGCAAGTATCCGTAAAAGTTATTGCCGACTTCATAGAAGAACCGGAAGCAACCATCCAGCACATTGCAGATGCCATTCAGGCTCATCCGGAAGCAGATGTGGATACACTCTATAAACTGCTTCACTCTTCGGATGAAATGTAAATACCGGCCTTAAATACAAAAGATAAAGCAAAATGCCCGCCATTTTGATAGAACAAGACATCAAAAAGCTTTTTATATCAAAAATCGGGCGTTTTTATATGGAATACCGGATCTTTTGCTATTTTTTGTCGAAAAGTGATGCTTGATATTCCTCTTTTTTCATCCTAGAATAAAACTATCAAACAACCGCAGTTTCATCGAAAATGAAGTATAGACACAAAAGAAAGCTCACAAAAGATAAGGATATTCATATGATAAAGCTTCATACAAAAGACAAAAAAGGGTAGTTCCAAAACCACTTCCTGGTTTTTCTTGAACTACCCTCTTCTTATATTCTGTATCTCAAATTTTAGCAGATTTCCGCTCCCGCAGGCATTTCTTTTTCCGGAACCATAAGAGACAGGTTTCCGTCAGCATCCTCTGCACAGAGAATCATCCCCTCAGAAAGAACCCCGGCCAGCTTTGCAGGCTTCAGATTCACAACAACCATAACCTTTTTACCCACCATTTCTTCCGGTGAATAATGGCCCTTGATACCGGATACAATCTGACGCACCTGACTACCAATCTTCACCTGGGAGCAAAGAAGCTTTTTAGATTTCTTTACGGCCTCGCAGGCGATAATCTCACCGACCTGGAATTGAAGCTTTTCAAAATCATCAAAGGTGATTTCCGCCTTCGGCTCAATGTCGATCCCTGCTTCCATCGCTGCCGCTTTCGCTGCTTCGGCTGCCTTTTCTGCCTTATCCGCTTCAAGCTTCTCCATGAATTCCTTCATGTCGATACGTGCAAAGAGAATTTCCGGTTTTTCAATCACCTTTACACCCTGTTCCATACGGCCAAATGTATCCAGTCCGAGGTAATCTCTTTCCTGTGTGCCGATCTGATCAAGAATCTTCTTTGATGTGGACGGCAGGAAAGCTTCCAGACATACAGCGCCCATACGGATGCCTTCAAAAAGATTATACAGCACCGTTGCAAGACGATCTTTTTTACTTTCGTCCTTTGCCAGATTCCAAGGCTCCGTTTCGTCAATATATTTATTACAGCGGCGGAAAAGCGTAAAAATTTCCGTAATCGCATCTGCCACACGCAGTTTATCCATCTTCGCCGCAACCCTTCCCGGTGTTTCCAGCGCAACTTTTTTCAGATCCTCATCCACGGCTTCTGTGATTCCCGGATTGGATACAATACCGCCAAAATATTTATTTGTCATGGAAATTGTACGGTTTACAAGATTACCCAGGATATTTGCCAGGTCAGAGTTCATACGCTCAACCATAAGCTCCCATGTAATCGAACCGTCATTATCAAACGGCATTTCGTGAAGCACAAAATAACGTACGGCGTCCACACCAAAATAATTTACCAGATCATCCGCATAAATCACATTCCCTTTGGACTTACTCATCTTACCTTCACCGACAAGAAGCCACGGATGACCAAATACCTGTTTCGGCAGCGGCACATCGAGGGCCATCAGCATAATCGGCCAGTAAATTGTATGGAAACGGATAATGTCCTTGCCGATCAGGTGCAGATCTGCCGGCCAGTATTTTTCCACCATCGGATCACTGCTGCCATCCAGATCATATCCGAGACCTGTCAGGTAGTTGCTTAAAGCGTCAATCCATACATAGATTACGTGTTTCGGGTCAAAAGGCACCTGAATTCCCCATGTAAAGGATGTTCTGGATACACACAGGTCCTGAAGCCCCGGAAGAAGGAAATTATTCATAATTTCATTTTTACGGGATTCCGGCTGAATAAAATCCGGATGGGTATTGATATGTTCAATCAGACGGTCTGCATACTTGCTCATCTTGAAGAAATAAGCCTCTTCCCTGGCATCCGTAACTTCACGTCCGCAGTCCGGACATTTACCGTCTACGAGCTGGCTTTCTGTGAAAAAGGACTCACATGGCGTGCAGTATTTCCCCTCATAATATCCCTTATAAATATCGCCCTGATCATACAGCTTTTTAAAAATCTTCTGAACCTGGGCTTCATGATCCGCATCCGTTGTACGGATAAACCGGTCATAGGATGTATCCATTAAATCCCAGATCTGTTTAATCTCTCCGGCCACATGATCCACAAATTCCTTCGGTGTAATTCCGGCTTCCTGTGCCTTGATCT
This sequence comes from Frisingicoccus sp., assembly GCA_048357495.1. Lineage (GTDB taxonomy): Bacteria > Bacillota > Clostridia > Lachnospirales > Lachnospiraceae > Frisingicoccus. Next base: position 4,475 of record DBGCEW010000039.1, on the reverse strand, counting down.
CGATTTTCTGACCGTGCTCATCAGTTCCGGTCTGAAAACGAACGTCATATCCCTGTGCCCGTTTAAAACGTGCAATACTATCTGCAAGAATTGCCTCATAGGTATTTCCGATATGGGGTTTACCTGATGTATAGGCAATCGCTGTTGTTATATAATAGGGTTTCTTTGCCATATTATTCCCTCCCTGTAATTATCGTCATAAGCTAATTTCTTAATTATAATATATCCCCGTTTTAAAGACAAGCCTTCCTTCCCTTTTTCTTCCAAACAAAATTTTTCCATTATTTTCACATAACATCCACGAATTTTGATATAATAAACTTATTAAAAAAAGGGGGTTTGAAACAATGAATGTACAAAAACCATTAAAATTATTTTTGGCATGCTTCTGTACTGCAGCCATGCTGCTCACCGGATGCGGCGCCGAAACCAGTGCACCGGCATCCACAGATGCACAAACACAGACACCGGAGGCCGCCTTTGACCAGCTGACTCAGGATATTTTCAGAGACTATGCCCGGAGTGATTCTCTGACCCTGAATTATACCCTGAAAGATCCCTCGGCCTTTGGCATCACAATGGACGAGGCCACATGGGGTGAAATCTCCATAACCGATGAAGCACTGGCAGAGGATAAGGCCGCCCTCCAGACATATCTTAACCGCCTGAATGACATCACCGGCCTGACGGATAACTATGCCATAGATTATGATGTTCTGAAATATTACCTGGAAGCTGATATCGAAGGCTTTGATTACATTTTCCAGACAAACAATCTGGCTCCGCTGCTTGGTTTCCAGAGCCAGTTTCCAACCACGATGGCCGAATATCATTTTGATGATAAGGCCGATGTTGAAGATTATCTGTCTCTTTTAAGCAGTTTTGACGCATATGCCGAACAGATTCTTGCTTTCGAAAAGCGCAAAGTCGAAGCCGGCTATGGCATGTGCAAAGCCGCTGTGGAACGTTCTATCGAAGAATGCCGGAGCTACATTGAAAATCCGGAAAACAATCTGCTTATCGAAGTTTTTCCGGATAATCTGGCCGAATTGGCGGATATATCCGAAGATGAAAGAAATACCTATATTGAGAAGAACAGGGATACCGTCTTAAATACGGTCATCCCGGCCTATGAAAAAATTATCGACGGGCTGACCGGCCAGTTAGATACCGCACCGGAAAACGGCAGCCTGTCCGCTTATACGAATGGTAAGGCATATTATAAATATCTTTTAAAATCCTCCATCGGCACGGACAAAACGCCAGAAGAACTGATCGAGCTGACCGAAACCCAGCTTGGAGACAGTCTTTTTGCCATGGCTATGCTCATGAATAAAAATCCTCAGATTTTTGATGAAGCCGCTGCTGCCGAGTATTCTCTGAGCGATCCTTCAGAAATTGTTGAACATTTTAAATCTACGTTTACCGCTGAACAGATGCCGGAAGGACCGGAAGTCAATTACACATTGAAAAATGTCCATGAATCCATGTCCGAACACCTCAGCCCGGCGATGTATTTCATCCCGAGAATTGATGACATTACCAACAACCAGATTTATTTAAATTTAAATGAAAATTACGGCAATGAACTGATGCCGACCCTCGCCCACGAAGGTTATCCGGGACATATGTATCAGTATACCTATTATCTGAACACCCATCCAAACCCGATCCGAACAGTTTATGAAAACCTCGGCTACGTGGAAGGCTGGGCTGCCTATGTCGAAAATCAGTCCTATGATTACTGCGGTTTTTCTGAAGATCTTGCAGATCTTTTCCGCCTGAACAACAGCACCTTTGCGCTGAACCTTTACTGCCGGCTGGATCTGGGTATCCATTATGAAGGGTGGTCCCTGGAAGAAGCTACAGAATTTCTTCAGTCCTATCTTGCTCTGGACGATGAAACCCTCAATCAAATTTACGAAGATATCCTCTTCAATCCGACCAACTATATGGTCTACGGCATTGGCATGGATGAAATCCAGGAACTCAAAACCGATGCCAAGGACAACCTTGGTGAAAATTTTGATGTTAAAGAATTCCATAAGGAGCTGCTTGATCTCGGACCTGCACCGTTCCCGGTTATCCGCAAATATATGCCGGGAATAGCGCCTCAGGAAACCGTGGCCGAAACCAAATAGATATCCTCCCTTTTCTTGACATCCTGCCATTTGTTGTTTATAGTTGTAAATAAATAAAGTGCATGACCCTATGGCTGCACCCACATCTAAGGGAGGTTATACAAATGTCTACAAAAGCCTATTACAATATTCATGAAATCGGCGCCGGAAAACCGGGATTTTCTAAAACCCGTTCCATTATTGAAGCTGCCTTTTACGGAAATAATGTTGTTAAAGTCAACACATTAAAAGAAGCCTATGCTCTGGCTAAAAATTCTCCGGGAACCATTGTTACGGATATGCCGGTTTACCGTGGCGAAGAATTCGGTCTGGAAAAGGATGCCAAGGTGCTTCTTTTCAACGACGGCGCTATCACCGGCCGTTATGCGGCTGCCCGCCGCATTGCCGGAGAACCGGGCGTCAACTGCGACGATTTGGACAAAGTGGCCATGGACGCCATTTATGAATCACGCTGGAAAACCATGTATCATGCCGAAGTTTACGCAGGTCTCGATCCGGAATTTATGGTAAAATGTCATTTACTTATTCCGGAAGGCGAGGAGAATATCCTCTACTCCTGGATGCTCAACTTCCAGTACATGTCCGATGAATATGTCAAAATGTACAAAAATTCAAAACCGGTCGGTGACGGCAGGGAAGCCGATATTTACATTTTCTCCGATCCGCAGTGGAACGGTTCCGACCGTCCGGGGGTTGATTTAAGCTGTTTAAGCGACCCTGCAAAGAAAACCCTGTGCTATTTCAATACCGAAACAAACTGTGCATGTATTCTGGGTATGCGCTACTTTGGTGAACATAAAAAAGGCACCCTGACTATGGTCTGGGCTATCGCCAACCGTAACGGCTATGCTTCCTGCCACGGCGGTCAGAAAGAATACTCCCTGCCTGACGGTTCCAAGTTTGTCGCATCCGTTTACGGTCTTTCCGGTTCGGGTAAATCCACACTGACCCACGCAAAACACGGCGGCAAATACCCGATCAAAGTCCTTCATGATGATGCTTTTATTATCAATACAGATACCTGTGCATCCATCGCCATTGAACCGACTTATTTCGACAAGACAGCCGATTATCCGACAGGCTGTGCCGATAATACCTACTTACTGACATCTATGAACAATTCCGCAACCCTGGATGCTGACGGAAAAATCCAGCTGGTCACCGAAGATATCCGAAACGGTAACGGCCGTGCCATCAAGTCCAAGCTCTGGTCACCAAACCGTGTGGACCGGATTGACTCCCCGGTAAACGCCATCTTCTGGATTATGAAGGACCCGACCATCCCTCCGGTTGTTAAATTAAAAGGCGCTTCTCTGGCATCTGTCATGGGCGCTACTCTGGCCACAAAACGTTCTTCTGCAGAACGTCTGGCACCGGGCGTAGATCCAAACAAACTGGTCGTTGTGCCATATGCGAACCCATTCCGTACCTATCCACTGGCCAACGATTATGAAAAATTCAAAAAACTGGTGGAAGAAAAGGATGTTGACTGCTACATCGTAAATACCGGCGATTTCATGGGCAAAAAAGTCCAGCCAAAAGATACCCTTGGAATTTTGGAAAGCATTGTTGAAGGCAAAGCCGAATTTAAGCCTTGGGGACCTTTCTCCGATATTGAAATCATGGACTGGGAAGGATTTATCCCGGATATGAAGGATCCGGAATATCTGGCTCAGTTAAAAGCTCGTATGACAGACCGTGTCAATGAAATCAAAGAATTCTCCGTTGCCAAAGACGGCTATGACAAGCTTCCTGAGGATGCTCTGGCTGCCATCCAGAAGGTTGTTGATGAATTAAACTGATTTATATACATCTTTAAAGCCGGCAAAGGGCCTGCGGTATCTTTTTAAACCGCAGGCCCTTCCTATTTTCAGCTCCACCGGAGCTTTGTATCCATCAAATCACGACTTTTTCTTTCGCATAAACTTTTTGAGTTTTTTCCTTGTGGCCTTGCTCATGGCATGTTCCATTAAATGAGCCTCCTCCTCGGCCTCCGCCGTTTCCACCCCGAGAAACTCGGTTAAAAACTTATATGCTGTCTTATAGGTTTCATGAATATTCTTTCCGGCAGCCATCCCTTCCTTTGTCAATTTAATCGTGCCATAATGTTCATGTTCGATATAGCCCTGTTCCTTCAGGGTATTCATCGCCCGGTTAACGCTTGGTTTGGAAATTCCCAGCAGTTTCGCAATATCCGTGACCCGTACTTCTTCGCTCCGCTGCGCCAGAACATAAATCTGCTTCAAATAATCTTCCTGTGAACTGGACAGACCATTTTTTTCCTTCATCTTATCCCACCTCGTTTATTACAGAGTCTTAAAATACTCTTTTAAA
>DBGCEW010000038.1:0-3951 GCA_048357495.1 Frisingicoccus sp. | reverse complement strand
CCGGGCTTTCTGTTTCACTGTTCTCCAAATCCTCCATATCCTCCTCATCAGCAACTTCAATCTCCTGAAAATTATTTTCCGTCAAATCCAGCAGAACCTCGTCCGCTGCGGTTTCTCCTCCTTCGCCGACCGCCGCATGAGACAGTACCGATGACTCTCTGGCCTCTGCTGCACCAGACTTGAAATTCAAATATCCGGCAACAACGATCATCACCGCCAGGGCCGCAATAATTACCTGATTTTTTCGGATACTTTTTTTCTTCAAACAGGACCCTCCTTACTCGCCTTTCATTTTTACTACTTTAATTTTATGTATGGGAATATCAAATAGAACCTGAACCGCCTGAGTAATTTCATTGGCGATGGTTTCATCGCCACCGCCTTCGGCAGCCACAACTACCCCTTCTATTTCCGGTTCGATTTCTTTGATCACCCACGGTACATCGTTTCCGCTGCCATCCTTCGTATATACAGAAACCTCGCTTCGGCTGCCTTCGCTGCTCTGACGGCTTCCCCCCTGGGAATCACTTTCATTCACATTTCCCGTACTGGTTGTCACATCCTTTTCCACCACGTACTCCTTCGAAGCGCCGGCCCGGATCATCACCTGAATTTTTCCGACCCCCGCCATTTGCTCCAGAAGCTTTTTCAGACGCTGCTCCTGATTTTCAATATAAAGATTCAGAGCATCTTCACCGGATACGGCAACCGGATTCTCCACAGTAGCTGAAGCTTTTCCGTAAAGCGAAGAAGGGGAGGTCTCATTTCCTCCGGAGGGCCAGACAACAACCAGGCAGAGAATCCCGGCCAGAATAATGATCATTGCGCTTTCCTTATTCCATTTCATCCATTTTTTCATGACAATATCTCCAGTTCTATCCGTTCTCTGTCAACACCAAACTGCAGGGATAAATCTTTCAGCCACTGCTCTGATTTCTGTTCCGGTACCGAAGATCTTTGTTTGCTTTCCTTCTCCGCTGTACCGATCCGTACCTCCGATATGTGTACCCCTTCGATATCCTCCCTTTCTTTTTCATCCTCCGTCTCCGCCCTGTCCCTCGGAAGAATCCCAACCCGCAGTCCGTAAATTTCTCCGAAAGCCTCATCGGAGCTGTCTGCATTCATGTCCACCTCGCAATAGCTGACCTCCATGGCTTCCGCCTCAAAATAAGCGGTAACCTCCCTGGATACGGTATTTTTATAACCCTCCGTAAATTGGGTATCTCCCTGAAAAACAGCGCTGCCGCTCCGGGCATCCTCTGCCGAAATCCGAAAATTCTCTCTGATAAAATTCTGATAAAACCGTTCATCCATTCCCGTAAGCCGGGTCAGAGGCATGAGAATGACCATAATCAGAAGAAGTCCCATGGTCAGCCGGACATATTTTTTATACTTTTCATCCGGAATCAACTGTCCGGCCATGGCTGTTATCAATAAAAAGATAACAATATTCTGAATCCACTCACGAAAAATCCCCATTTCCTATCCCCCGAAAATCGAACCGGACGCTGCTGTCATCATTGCCATAGATAAAAAGAAAAGAATAAATACCGTACCCAGAACCTTTATCAGAAGCATTACCCCGTCGGCAACACAATGCAGGCATTCCAGCATACGCTTGTCTGCCACAGGCTGAACAATCGCCTGAGCCACCTGATACATAAGCACAATGATCCCCAGTTTGACCGCCGGAATAATAAATAAAAAAGCAAGTATGATAATTCCTGCCGTACCAATGCCATTTTTAATGAGTACCGCCGAGCCAATGACTGTCTGCACCGCCGAGCCCATCGCATCCCCCACGCCGGGAATGGCGGCTGTTACCCGCATGGCCCAGCCATTTTTCAGGGAATCAAAGGCCGGAAGAATCAGCCCCTGGATAAACTGCATTCCGAAAATAAGGCCGAGCACCGTCTTTAAGGACCAGCCTGCTACGGTTTTTATCAGTTCCCCGCATTTTGAAAGGGTATCTTCTTTGGACAATTGATTGACCAGGGAAATAATGACATACATATGGATAAGTCCAAGGATGATTTTAGAAACCAGCCACTCGGTCACCGTAAGTCCTGCCACCATCGCCTGCTGATACATAATCCCTGTCTGAATGCTGCCCGTAAAGGTCACCGACAGACAGAACACCGGAACCAGAGCGGACATAAATTTCATCATATTCCCCATAAGTCCCTCTGCCATTTGAGCTACCGTCATAAAGGATGTCAGCAGCAACGTAAAAAGGACCATGTAGGTGAGGTAATATCCGGTATCTGCAATAAAGGTTTTTGAAAAAGCCATTGAGAAATTTGTAAACACAGCGCTGATAAAGATAATTCCCACCATCTGAACGAGAATCAGACGGTTACTCCGGACCTCATAAACAATCTGGCTCAAAGCATATTCCTTCATACCTTCAAAAATTCCCTGAAAATCGCCGGAAACCAACTGATCGACAAGCCGGGAAAACGACAGATCCACCGTTTCCGGAAGCATATCCTCCATGACATCCTCTATCTGACTGTAATCCGGTTCATTTTCTTCGGTATCCACCGCCAGCGCGGCCCTTCCGCCGAATATCCACAGGCTGACTGCCGCTGACAGTATCCACAGAATCATTTTCCTGTTCATCATCCACCCATAAATTCCTGAATTGTCGTAAGCAGTGTCGTTAAAATTGGAAGGCTCATGACAAGGATACTCAGTTTTCCAAACATTTCGATTTGGGAAGCAATGCCGCCATATCCCGCATCCTTGCAGAGATTTGCAGAAAATTCACTGATATAGGCGATGCCTACAACCTTTAAAATAATCCCGATATAAGCGCCGTTTACCGTCAGATACTGGCGGATAGTATCAATTCCCGAAAAGATGACTTCCAGTTTTGTTACGGAAAATCCAAAAATAACGATACAGGCCGCAATTCCCGTCAGCAGGGCATATTCGGAATGAATGCTTTTCAGTTTCAATGCCAGAAATACTGCCATCAGACCAATACAGGCAATTTTTATCATCCGGATTCCTCCCATCAAAGTGCAAACATTTGCTCGACTGTCTGAAATAATTCATAAATATAAGGCACAATCCAGAGCAGTACGAGAATCAACCCGGCCAGGCTCACAAGAAATGCCTGCTCATCCCTTCCTGAATGTTTTAAAACCTGAGTCAAAATGGATATCAGGATGCCTACGGCCGCAATTTTATAAATAATATGAATGGACATAGACGCCCCCTCTCTGAATTATTCTCCGGATTTTAAAACAACAGAATCACAATAAAACCACCGATCGTCAACGACAGAATGTGATACAGCTTTTCCTTTTCCGGCCTTTCCGCTTCCAGCCGGTGAATCCGTTCCCGTATCTCCTGGATACAGTCATCCACAGCTCCGGCCTGAACCTTTAAATCCTGAATACCAATAAAATTTCCAAGTCCTTCAATCAGCCCTCTGTCTTCGGGTTCAAAAATATATGCCATCTCTTCCACCGTTTTCTTCCAGAGAATTTCCCCGTCAGGCCCTTCCCGGTGGCTGAAATTATCATTGAGCCTTTTGTAAAAATCAGAAACCGGCTTCCGGGTCTGCTCACTGATTCTGGAAAATACAATATTCAAAGGAAACCGGTACGTCCCTGTCAGACTTTTAAAAATGATAAATCCCTGGATCATTTCCCGAAGCAGCCCGATACGCCGCCGCAGCTTCGCCCCCTGCTGCCATCCAAGATAACCGCAGCCTCCAAGAATCAGACAGCTTCCGATACATTTCACCCACCACATACTAATCCGCTCCATAAATCATCCGGCAGTCACCATCCAAAATTCTGTATATATGACCTGTCAGTTCCCCGCCGTCAAGAAAAACATAGCGCTCAAACAGACGTCCGGCTTTTCCAACACCCTCGCCCAGCCGCCACCGCACATCCTGCATGTTTCTCCCATGGAGGGTTGTTAACACCTTACATC
>DBGCEW010000037.1:0-3776 GCA_048357495.1 Frisingicoccus sp. | reverse complement strand
GTCTTTACTGAATATGTCACTGTAATCCGCATAGGCAGTTTCCAGGTGTTCCAGTTCCACATCTCCTGCATCGGTTAATGCCCTCTGTATCAGCATTTTTGCACCATCCCCGGCATAGTACCGGAAATTTTCAACCGGCAGAGGTCCATATCCCAGCGATTCCAGGACTTTATTCGTACTGACTGCCATGGATTCCAGCGTATCCGCCAGTGTTCCATCCAAATCAAAAATACACGCTTTAATCATTCCGCACCCCTTTTATTTGATCGCCCACCGCATTTTTGTAGAGCGTGCACGACTGTTTCGATGACATTCTTCTGCTGACGGCCGGATAACATCCTTCGATATTTCGCGGTAAATCCCCTGCTTATAAAATTGCTTAAAGGATTTCTTCACCAGACGGTCTTCACCGGAATGGAAGGTCAGAATGGCCGCCTTGCCGCCGTCTTTAAGCACATCCGGCAGCTTTTCCAAAAACTGATACAGGACTTCAAACTCACTGTTTACATCAATACGCAGCGCCTGAAAGGACCGCTGGCAGGATTTTTTCACCGCTTCTTTCCGCTCTTTTTCCGGAATAAATGAAAGCGCTGCCCCGATAACCCCCCGAAGGCGCCCTGTCGTATCTACCGGGTTCCCCCGCCGTATTTCGGATATGACCGCTGACGCAATCTCCTGGGCATAAGGTTCATCCGCATTTTCCATCAGCATCCCGGCAAATTCTTCAACATCACATTCCTTCAACCGTTCCGCCGCAGTCTTCCCTTTCTGCGGATTCAGCCGCAAATCCAGAGGCCCATCGGTTTTATAAGAAAATCCCCGGTCCGGGTTATCAATCTGCATCGATGAAACCCCGAGATCGGCCAGGACAAAGTCAAAAGGTCCATCCTCTGCTCCAACCTGATCAATATTGGCAAAATTTAGCAGCTTCACTGTCAGCATCTCCGGTCCGTATCCCTGTTTTTCCAGACGCTCTTTTGTTTTTTCTGATTCAATGGGATCTACATCCAGGGCATAGATATGGCCTTCATGATTCAGACATTTCAACATTTCCAGCGTATGTCCGCCATATCCCAATGTGGCATCCAGCCCTTTCTGCCCCGGCTGGATATTGAAAAACTCCAGAATCTCATTCACACAAATGGAAATATGCATCCCTGCCGGTGTGCCGCCTTTCTGAATGACCTTCGCCACCGTATCCCCGTACTTTTCCGGATTTAATTCTTTATACTTTTCATGATAACTCCGCGGATGGGTACCTTTATAACGCACACGCCGCTGATGTTTTACTTCCTGATTTTCCATATCGTCTATTGAATCCTTTCACACTTTATATGATTGCTCATACCCAGTATACTCTATTCTTCCCATTCAGCCAAGAAAAAAGGCAGAAATCCATTTTTTCAAATGATTTCTGCCCCTTTGCCGATAATCAATTATTTATCTTTAATCTCTGCATGTAATTCCTGAAGAGATCTTACATCGCTGTCACCATGTTTTTTCACATAGCTGATACCGCTGATGGATGCTTTGGCCGCTGCCATCGTTGTCATATATGGCACCTTTTTCTTAATAGCCGCTTTACGCAGATAACTGTCATCCGCTTTTCTTTCCTGACCTACCGGCGTATTGACAACCAGATCGATCTTACCGTTCATAATCAGGTCAAGCATATTCGGACGGCCTTCCTGAAGTTTATTTACAATTTCCGCTTCAATGCCCGCTTCCCGGATCACGCGGCATGTATTCTTGGATGCAACGATCTTAAATCCGTTGTCCGCAAATTCCTTCGCCACTTCAACAACCTCCGGCTTATCCTTATCGCATACCGTAATAAGCACTGTACCTTCCAGAGGCAGTTTGGACTGGGATGCTTCCTGTGTTTTATAGAAGGCTTCTCCGGCCGACTGAGAAAGTCCGAGAACTTCTCCGGTAGAACGCATTTCCGGTCCGAGTACCGGGTCAACCTCCTGGAACATATTGAATGGGAATACCGCTTCTTTTACGCCATAATAAGGAATATCCTGCTCTTTCAGAGACGGAACCGGTGACGGTCTTCCTGTAATCTCTGAAGTAATAATATCTGTTGCCAGAGGCACCATACGGATATTACATACCTTCGATACCAGAGGCACAGTTCTGGACGCACGAGGATTTGCCTCAAGAACAAATACCTTATCATTTTCAATGGCATACTGCATGTTCATAAGACCTTTAACATGCATTTCCTCTGCAATTCTGCGTGTATATTCTTTAATTGTCTTTACATTTTCTTCGGAAAGATGTTTCGATGGAATAATACATGCGGAGTCACCGGAATGAACACCGGCAAGCTCGATATGCTCCATAACTGCAGGAACAAATGCATGGGTACCGTCGCTGATAGCATCGGCTTCACATTCTGTCGCATGACCAAGAAAACGGTCAATCAGAATCGGACGATCCGGTGTTACACCAACAGCGGCTTCCATATATCCAACCATACTGTCTGCATCGTAAACAACCTCCATACCACGGCCGCCAAGAACATAGGACGGACGAACCATGACCGGATAACCAATCTTTTCAGCGATGGCAAGCGCATCCTCCACCGTTACCGCCATACCGGATTCCGGCATAGGAATTTCCAGTTTATCCATCATTGCCCGGAATAAATCACGGTCTTCAGCCAGATCGATGACCGATGGTGCCGTTCCGAGAATCTTAACGCCGTTGGCCTCCAGAGCATTTGCCAGATTCAGCGGTGTCTGTCCGCCGAACTGAGCGATAACGCCCACCGGTTTTTCTTTCTTATAAATACTTAAAACATCTTCTAATGTCAATGGTTCAAAATACAGCTTATCCGATGTATCATAATCTGTAGAAACCGTTTCCGGATTACAGTTTACAATGATCGTTTCAAATCCGAGTTTTTTCAGTGCAAGGGACGCATGGACACAGCAGTAGTCAAATTCGATACCCTGACCGATACGGTTTGGTCCGCCGCCCAAGATCATGATCTTCGGTCTGTCATTGCTGACCGGGTTTTTATCCTCTGCATTATATGTGGAATAGTAATAAGCGCTGTTTTCTGTACCGCTGACATGAACACCCTCCCAGGCTTCTTCAACACCGATCGCAATACGGCGTTCACGGACTGCATCTTCTTCCACACCAAGAATCTGGCTCAGATATTTATCAGAAAAACCGTTTTTCTTTGCAGAAATCAGAGCTTCATCGGAAGGCAGCTGGCCTTTGGATGCCGCCAGAGCTTCTTCTTCTTCAACCAGTTCCTTCATCTGTTCGATAAAGTAGTGTTTCACCTTGGTAATATCAAAGATTTCTTCAACGGTTGCGCCCTTTCTCAGCGCTTCATACATAATGAAATGACGTTCACTGGATGGTGTCATCAGCATTCTGAGAAGCTCATCTTTGGATTTTGTATCAAAATCCTTTGCATGTCCCAGACCATAACGTCCGGTTTCAAGGCTCCGGATCGCTTTCTGGAAGGCTTCCTTATAAGTTTTACCGATACTCATAACCTCGCCGACAGCCCGCATCTGGGTACCCAGCTTATCTTCAACGCCTTTGAATTTTTCAAAAGCCCATCGTGCAAATTTAATAACAACATAGTCGCCGTCCGGAACATACTTATCAAGAGTTCCGTATTTGCCGCAAGGAATGTCCGCCAGTGTCAGACCGGAAGCCAGCATGGCAGAAACAAGGGCGATCGGGAATCCTGTTGCCTTCGATGCCAGTGCGGAAGAACGGGATGTTCTTGGGTTGATCTCAATAAT
>DBGCEW010000036.1:0-9567 GCA_048357495.1 Frisingicoccus sp. | reverse complement strand
ATTTTCCGTAGGCCCTCACGAGAAGAAGATGGGTATCCGCGGTTCATCCACGTGTGAATTGATTTTTGAAAATTGTATCGTTCCAAAAGAAAACATGCTTGGCAAAGAAGGTAAAGGTTTTGCTCTGGCGATGAAGACACTGGACGGCGGACGTATCGGTATCGCAGCGCAGGCATTGGGTCTTGCTGAAGGTGCAATTGAAGAAACAGTGAAGTATACAAATGAAAGAAAACAGTTCGGAAAGAAGATTTTCCAGTTCCAGAATACACAGTTCCAGCTGGCAGATATGTTTGCGAAGACAGAAGCAGCCAAATATCTGGTATATAAAGCAGCATGGAAGAAAGATGAAAAACTTCCATATTCTGTAGATGCTGCAACTGCAAAATTATTTGCTGCAGAAACTGCAATGGCAGTGACCACAAAAGCTGTACAGCTTTATGGTGGCTATGGTTATACAAGAGACTATCCGGTTGAACGTATGATGAGAGATGCCAAGATTACTGAGATCTACGAAGGTACTTCGGAAGTTCAGAGAATGGTTATTTCTGGATCATTGTTGCATTAGTATTTGGGAGAGGAGAATCAGGACATGAAAAATATTGTAGTATGTATCAAACAGGTTCCGGATACAACAGAAGTTAAGCTTGATCCGGTTACTGGAACACTTATCAGAGATGGCGTTCCAAGTATTATTAACCCTGATGACAAAGCAGCTCTTGAGGTTGCATTACAGATCAAAGAAAAAACCGGAGCAAAGGTTACGGTTGTTTCCATGGGACCTATGCAGGCAGATGTAGCGCTTCGTGAAGCTTTGGCTATGGGTGCTGATGATGCAGTCCTCGTATCCGACAGAAAGTTCGGCGGTGCTGATACATGGGCAACGTCCTCAACCATCGCCGGTGCCATTAAGAAAATTGACTACGATCTGATCGTAGCCGGACGTCAGGCAATTGACGGTGACACGGCGCAGGTAGGTCCTCAGATAGCAGAACATCTCGGTATCCCACATGTCAGCTATGCAGCAAGTGTTGATATTGAAGGGGATGATACGGTTGTCATCCGCAGAAATTTTGAAGACCGTTATCATATTATTGAAGCAAAAACACCATTGTTAATCACAACTCTCGGTGAGGAAATTGAACCTCGTTACATGAGTGTCGGCGGTATCTTCGATGCATACAGAGAAAAAGAAGTTAAAGTATGGGGCTATGAAGATATTAAAGATGCAGTGGATGATTCCAACTTAGGTCTGAAGGGTTCTCCGACACAGGTTAAGAAATCCTTCACCAAACCAGTGAAAGCACCGGGCGTTCTTCATGAAGATGTCAGTGCAGATGAAGCGGTTGAAATCATTATTAGCAAGTTAAAAGAAAAATATATCATTTAATTAGAGAGCAGGTGAAACAATGAGTAAGAATGTATATGTTTTTGCAGAGCAGAGAGACGGAGTTATCCAGAAGGTTGCTTATGAACTGATTGGTAAAGCGAAAGAACTGGCTGCAGATCTGGGCCAGGAAGTTGTTGCTGTTGTTTTGGGCGATGGTATCCAGGCAGCCGCTACAGATTTATTTAAACACGGCGCGGATCAGGTTATCGTAGTAGATGCGCCTGTACTTGGAGAATATTCCACAGAGCCTTACGCAAAGGCTATGAACGCTGTGATCCAGGCGAAAGAACCGGAAATCGTTATTTATGGTGCGACAGCCATTGGACGTGATCTGGCACCGCGTGTATCTGCCAGAGTACATACCGGTCTGACTGCCGATTGTACAAAACTGGAAATTGATCCGGAAACCAAAGGGCTGATGATGACCCGTCCGGCATTCGGCGGAAATATTATGGCAACAATTGTTTGCCCGAATTTCCGTCCTCAGATGGCAACGGTTCGTCCGGGCGTTATGCAGGCACTTGCAGCAGATGATACCAAGACCGGTGTGGTGGAAGTATTTGATGCCGGTGTCAGCGAAGCGGATATGAACATTAAGATTCGTGAAGTGGTTAAAGACACGAAGAAATCCGTGGATATTACAGAAGCTAAGATCCTTGTATCCGGCGGACGTGGTATCGGCGGACCGGAAGGCTTTGATATGCTGAGAGACCTGGCAGAAGAGCTGGGCGGCGAAGTTTCCTCCTCCAGAGCATGTGTTGATGCGGGATGGATCGACAGAGACCGTCAGGTTGGACAGACAGGTAAGACTGTAAGACCGAACCTTTATATTGCAGCAGGTATCTCCGGTGCAATCCAGCATGCGGCAGGTATGGAAGATTCCGAATTGGTTATTGCCATTAATTTGAACAATACAGCACCTATTTTTGAAGTTGCAGACGTAGGTATTGTCGGTGATTGTAAGACAATTATACCAAAATTGACAGAAGCATTGAAAAAACTTGAGAAATAAGTTATAATTTTAACAGCAGCCGTATCCGGGAGATTGAGGCCTCCCGGATACGATTGATGATAACTGCCTTAATTCAGTGGTGCGTTTTTTGGCGGTATAATTATATTACAGTTTTAAGAAACAAGAAATATATTCCCCAAACATGTTTTGAGGAATATATAGTTTGTGGAGGAGGTTTTTGGCATGAGTAAAGTAGTTACTATGGAACAGGCTGTTGCGATGATCCAGCCGAATGACTGTGTCATTACAAGTGGTTTCCTGACAGCAGGAACACCGGATGCAATCATGAAAGCGGTTGCAGATTCTTTCGACGCAACAGGCAGTCCGAATAACCTGACAATTATGTATGGTGCCGGCCAGGGGAATAAAAAAGGCGGTCAGCAGGAACGCTGGGCAAAGGAAGGCCTGATTAAACGCTGGATTGCGGGGCACTATGGTTTTTCTCCAAAGGTTATTGACATGATTAATAGCAATCAGGTAGAAGCATATAATCTTCCTCAGGGTGTTATTATCGAAATGTACAGGGCTATGGGTCAGGGACGCAAAGGATATATTACCAATGTTGGGCTTGAAACTTTCGTTGACCCGCGTCTGGAAGGTGGTAAATTAAACAGCCGTACAACAGAGGATATTATTAAAGTTGTCGAAATCGAAGGGGATGAATATTTATATTATCTGCTTCCGAAGGCAAATATTTCTCTGATTCGAGTAACTACCGCAGATACAAACGGAAACTGTACAATTGAAGATGAAATCCTTCCATTGGATATGTTATCTGCTGCAATGGCTGCAAAAGGCTGTGGCGGTAAGGTTATTGTACAGGCTAAAAACATTGTAGCTGCAGATACAATTCCATCAAGACAGGTAGCCATTCCGGGTATCTTTGTTGATGCAATTGTTGTTCCGGAAAATCCGGAAGAAACACACAGACAGTGCGCAGATTTCTTTGTAAATCCGACATTATCCGGTGCTTACAAAGTTCCTGCAGGCGCTACAGCTCCAGAGCCATTTGGAACCAAGAAATTTATTGGAAGAAGATGTGCGATGGAACTTGTTCCAAACGCTGTGGTTAACCTTGGTGTTGGTATCCCCGAAAAAGTTGCAACAGTTGCAGGTGAAGAGGGATTTGCAGACCAGTTAACACTGACAACCGAGTCCGGTATGATCGGTGGTATTCCTAGTGGCGGCGGCTCCTTTGGTGCGGGAGTTAACGGCTGGGCAGAATTACCGGAAGTCAGCCAGTTTGACTTATACGATGGCGGCGGACTTGATGTTACATATCTTGGTCTTGCAGAGTGTGATGGTGACGGTAATGTTAACGTAAGTAAGTTTGGTACAAACGTTGCTGGCTGCGGTGGATTTATTAATATTTCTCAGAATACACAAAATTGTATTTTCTGTGGAACATTCACAGCAGGCGGACTTAAAACGAAGGTTGAAGATGGAAAACTTGTAATCGTTCAGGAAGGTAAAAAGAAGAAATTCGTATCCTCTGTTGAACAGATTACTTTCTCAGGAAATTATGCTCGCAGAAATGAAATGAATGTTAAATTCGTTACAGAAAGAGCTGTGATTGAGCTGTTGGCAGATGGCCTTACAGTAACAGAAATTGCTCCTGGCATCGACCTTCAGACACAGGTTCTCGATCAGATGGATTTCAAACCGCTGGTTGCAGAAAACCTGAAAACTATGGATCCAAGAATTTTTATCGATGCTCCGATGGGCATTAAAGATGAAATTCTGGCTAAGGTGAAATAGCTTCTGACTTAACGAGGGAGGAAAAATAATATGAGTTTATTTGGTATTATCTTTGGATTGGCCCTTTTAATCTTCCTTGCTTTTAAAGGACAGTCCATTCTTTGGGTTGCACCTGTGTGTGCAGCAGTTGTGGCACTTTTCGGTATGTTTGAAGATCCTTCAATCAATATCTTAACCATGTACACAGAAAACTACATGGCAGGTATGGCTGGATTCGTACAGTCATGGTTACCGGCCTTCATGCTTGGTGCTATTTTCGGTAAATTAATGGAAATCACTGGCGCTGCAAAATCTGTAGGTGTTATGCTTACAAAATTAATCGGCGCTAAACAGGCTATCTTAGCTGTAGTTATTGCTTGTGCAGCTTTAACATATGGTGGTATTTCTCTGTTCGTAGTAGTATTTGCTGTTTATCCACTGGCAGTAGCTCTTTACAGAGAAGCAGATATCCCTAACAAACTGATTCCTGGTGCAATTTCCCTGGGTGCTTTCACATTCACGATGACAGCAATCCCTGGTACACCACAGATTCAGAACATCATCCCTACACAGTACTACGGAACAACAGCTATGGCAGCCCCGGTTATGGGTATTGTTGCAGCCTTGGTTATGTTTGTACTCGGTGTTATCTGGATGAAGATGAGAGAAAAACAGGAAAAAGCAAAAGGTTTACACTTTGTTGAACCATCCAATATTGAAAAATATGATGAAAGCAATCTGCCAAACCCAATTGTTTCTCTGATTCCTCTGATTTCCGTACCGGTGACAATGAATGCATTTAAAGTGCCGCTGGTAGGCGCTCTCTTAATTGCCGTTGTATTAACGATGGTTCTGAACTTCAAGAACTATGCAGTATTCTCTAAATGTATCAACGATGGAGCATCCGGTGGTCTTATGTCTATCGGTAACACAGCTGCAGCTGTAGGTTTTGGTTCTGTAGTTAAAGCCGTTCCAGGTTTCGCTACACTGACAAGCATCCTTCTTGGTATCCCTGGAAATCCACTGATTTCTGAAGCTGTTGCAGTATCCTGTCTGGCTGGTGCTACAGGTTCCGCTTCCGGTGGTATGGGTATTGCACTTGAAGCATTAGGACCAAAATACATGGAACTTGCTGCAAATGACCCGAACTTAACACCAGAAGCTCTCCACAGAGTTGCATCCGTTGCATCCGGTGGTCTGGATACTCTGCCACATAACGGTGCTGTATTAACTCTGTTAAGTGTTTGTGGTCTGACTCATAAAGATTCTTACTTAGATATCTGTATGAACTGCTGTATCATCCCTACAATCGCTGTTATTGTATGTATCATCATGGCAGTTGTTGGTATCATGTAATTCTTTTGAGAGATAGAACAAAAGATAATTAAAAAATGCCGTTCTATAACAGGTGATGTTATAGAGCGGCATTTTTGCTGTTGATGACAGAAAATTTCAGCGTTTAGGCCATAAAATCATCTGAGTGCAGCAGAACATGGCGATTTTTTTACCTGTGTTTTCATCTGTGACGAGGGCGTCCCATACCTGAGTTGTCCGTCCGGCATGTTGTAGGGTTGCGGTACATAAAATGGCGCCTTCCCGGGCAGTGCCCAGATGATTGCTTTTTAATTCAATGGTCGTAAAACCGCTGGCACCTTCCGGTACATGGGCCAGACAGGCGTTTCCACAGCTGGTATCCGCTATTCCAGAGGCAAAGACTGGATATGGTGCAGGATTTCCATAAACCTACGGGTCTCATCTTCGCCGAGGAAATTTTTGAGATCCTTCTGGGCAGATTTTGTCAACCTTATTTTTGTGCAAATCCCTGATTTTAGGTTGATTAAGGTGAAAAAATACGTTATCATTATATGAAACATGTAGCAAGGATAAGGGGTTTTTAGATGAAAGACATAAGCATTAAAGAGAAGTATGAATTTTACGAAGATGTTTTTGACAACATGCCGGATGCGCTTTATGTGTTGGATGATAAGGGGAATATGATTTATGTCAACTATGCCATGATTAAAAAATTTGATATCCCAAGGGATGAACTGCTTCGGTATAATGTTTTTGATATGTATGATGACGGCCTGATTGATTATATTATCTCCAAAAATGTCTATGAACAGAAAAAGGAAGTCGTTATGTGTCAGAAAATTTTTAATAGTCACGGGAAAGAACTGATGCAGATGGTGTCGCAGATGCCGATATTAAATGACAAAGGCGATATTCAGTATATTATCGGTGTTATGCGGGATATGGAAGAACTGATCGGGTATTACTATGATGCATTGAATAAGTACCAGACGGTGAAGGATATCGGAAGCAAGCGGTGTGATGACAACAAACTCTTAGTTTATAACAGCCAGCCGATGTCCGATTTGATTCGTATTTTAAATAATGTGGCGCCGACGGATGCGAATATTCTGATTCAGGGAGAATCCGGAACGGGAAAAGAGGTTCTGGCAGAATATATTCACCAGATGAGTGAACGGCGGGACAAAGAAATGGTTCGTATTAACTGTGCGGCTTTTCCGGAAACCCTTCTGGAATCTGAGCTTTTCGGTTATGAAAAAGGCTCCTTTACAGGCGCTTTGGGAAGCGGAAAAAAGGGATTGATTGAAACGGCCAATGAATCGACACTCTTTCTGGATGAGATCAATTCCCTGCCGTTGGCCCTTCAGGGAAAGATACTTCGGACGATTGAAACCAAGATGGTACAGCGGATTGGCTCGGACCGGCCAAAACGCATTGATTTTCGTCTGATTGCAGCCACAAATGAAGATTTGAGTGAATGCATTAAGAAAAAGACCTTTCGGGCGGATTTATATTATCGTTTGAATGTGATTCCGGCGATTATTCCGCCGCTCAGAGACCGGCCGAGCGATATCGAACCTTTGATTGAATATTTTCTGAATAAATACTGTAAAAAATATGGCAAAGAAAAAACATTCGGGGCGGAAGCCATGAATGTGCTCAGAAATTACTCCTGGCCGGGAAATGTCCGGGAATTGAAAAACTTTGTAGAGCGTATTGTTTTAATCAGCGCTTCATCGGTCTATTGCATTAAGAGCATACCCCCACAGATGCTCGATGGTCAGCTGCTGATTCCGTCAGAAAATGGTGGTGAAGGCAATTCCGGATGCCGGTTTGACAGCCGTTTGAGTCTGGAGGAAAATCTGAGTGCCTTTGAGAAACAGATTATCGAATCTGTGGTGCAGCAGTACGGCAGCGGTAAGAGCGCGGCCGAGGTGCTTCGGGTGAACCAATCCACGATTTCAAGGAAGATGGCGAAATATAATATAACGATTTAATCGTTCCCTTGTTTTAAAAACAGATTTCGGGATTAACGAACAGCATAAAATTGCGTCTGATGAAATAAAGAAAACGGCATAGTTTTGCAACTATGCCGTTTTTGAAGTAAAACTTCAAAGAGGGGAAGCTTTACCTACAGCCCTTTGAATAAACCCAAACCTACTTAGGAGGCATTACCATAGCTTCGCCTTTTGTAACAACTGTTCCATCCTGGTTTGTACAAACTGTTTCGATCTTAACTCTGTTCTTTTCCGGAACCATTTCAATAACTTTGCCAACAGCAGTAATGGTATCGCCGATACGAACCGGTGCAAGGAAATTCAGAGTCTGGCTTAAATAGATGGTTCCTGGTCCTGGCATATGTACGCCGAGTACGGCAGAGATTAAACCAGCAGAAATCATACCGTGAGCAATTCTTCCTTTGAAAAATGTATTTTTTGCATATTCTTCATTGAAATGCGCTGGATTGACATCGCCGGAAACGGCACCGAATAACAAAACATCTGCTTCTGTAATTGTTTTTGTCCAAGTTGCTTCCTGGCCGATGGATAATTCATTAATTGTGAAACCTTTCATGAGTAGAACCCTCCCTTTAGTTTTTAATTTAACCTTTTATACCGCAATTAACGTGCCAATTTGTTGCTGCAAAAAGACAGCAGAAATGGGGCATTTGTGGGGGGACTATGAGAAAATGTTAATGCGTTTTTGCATTTTATGCAAAAATGCATTTTAAAAAAACACTTGCGACATAGGAATAAAATAACTATAATAAGAAAAAAACATAAGGAGCATATGAGTATGGCAGAAACAATGAGCCCGTTATGGGTACCGGAGGGATATAAGTCACCTCTGGATATTCGGGAAACAGAAATTGCAATTAAATGTGTAAAGGACTTTTTTGAAAAAGAACTGGCCAGACAGTTAAATCTGACCCGGGTTTCGGCCCCTTTTTTTGTATATCCTGAAAGTGGTCTAAACGATACTTTAAACGGCGTGGAACGCCCGGTACGTTTTGGGATTCGGGAACAGGAAGACCGGGAAGTGGAAATTGTTCATTCCCTGGCAAAATGGAAACGCTTTGCTTTAAAGCATTATGGATTTAAACATGGGGAAGGTTTATACACAGATATGTATGCCATCCGACGCGATGAAGATACAGACCAGCTTCATTCACTGCTTGTGGACCAGTGGGACTGGGAACGGATTATTGATAAGTCGGAGCGGAACGAAGAAACTTTAAAATCAGTTGTTCGGAAAGTGTATAAGGCTTTAAAAAATACAGAGAAATATATGGCAATTCAATATGAATACATAGAAGAGATACTGCCGGCAGAAATTTCCTTTGTGACAACTCAGGAGCTGGAGGATATGTATCCGGATAAAACGGCCAAGGAACGTGAACGGGAGATCGCCCGGGAACGCGGTGCGGTTTTTCTTATGAAGATCGGCGCTGATCTGGCTTCGGGAATGCCTCATGATGGCCGCGCTCCGGACTATGATGACTGGGAACTGAACGGAGATATCCTTGTGTATTATCCGGTGCTGGATACCGCATTTGAGTTATCTTCCATGGGAATCCGTGTGGATGAGAAATCCTTAATGCACCAGCTTGAAGTTCGTGATTGTCTGGAAAGAACAGATCTCATGTTCCATAAAGCGCTGTTGAAAGGCGAATTACCTTATACCATCGGGGGTGGTATCGGCCAGGCCAGAATCTGTATGTTTTATTTAAGAAAGGCCCATATTGGCGAGGTCATTGCTTCGGTATGGCCGGAGGATGTTGTTGAATCTATGGAAAGAAAGGGCGTTCATTTCCTTTAAGAGAGTTGAGGCATAGCCTTGAACCCTCCCACATATGTTAAATAGAAACTGTCTTTTAACATATCTGGGAGGGATTTCTTTTGGAAGAAAAAATCAGAGAGCTGTTAGAAAACTATCATCTGGAAATCAGACGTCTTTACCGGGGAAGGGGTGCATGGATGTGCGAGACGGACAGGGGACTGAAGCTGTTCCGTGTCTATTATGGTTCACCCCTGCATCTGCAGTGGGAATCTATGGTGAAAGAATGCCTCAGGGACAGAGGCTATACTTACATAGATTTTTTTGTTGCCAATAAAGA
>DBGCEW010000035.1:0-4887 GCA_048357495.1 Frisingicoccus sp. | reverse complement strand
GGCTTTATGAGGCGGCAGAGACCATGGGAACTTCTCCGGTTCGAAAAATGTTGACCATTACGATACCGAATGTAAAATACGGCCTGATCAGCGCTTTCTTTGTAGCCTTTACATACAGCTTTACCGATTTTGGGGCGCCTTCCGTTGTAGGGGGAAATTATAATGTTCTGGCAACTGATGTGTATAAGCAGGTTGTCGGGCAGCAGAATTTTAATATGGGAGCAGTTGTCGGCATTATTCTTCTGTTTCCGGCACTATTGTCCTTTGTTGTGGATCGTATGACAAGTCAGAAGCAGAGTGCGGCCATCAGCGCCAAATCCGTTCCTTATCAGATCAAACCGCATAAAGCCAGTGATATTGGGGCAACGGTTTTCTGTGTGGTGATTGCCGGGGCAATGATTTTGTTTTTTGCGATAGCGTTTTTTGCTTCGCTGATTAAATTGTGGCCCTACAACCTGACATTTACCCTGTCCAATTATGATCTGACGGCTGTAGCGGCGGGAAATGGCAGCGTTGCTTTTAAAAATTCGATCATGATTTCACTTTTAACCGCTTTCCTCGGAACGGTGGTCACTTTTATGGGAGCCTATCTGATTGACAAAAGCAAGAGTTTTCCGGTAAGCCGGAAGATCGCCTATTTTCTTTCGATTACACCGTTGGCTATTCCGGGAACGGTCATTGGCTTGAGCTTTATTATGTTTTTCAATGCATCGGTATTCCAGATTCCATTTACGGATTACGGGATTGTCAATCCTTTTCATGGCATCTATGGAACCATATGGATTATACTGCTGGCCAATATGATCCATTTTTATTCGGTTCCATTTTCTACCGCCACAACGGCGCTGAAACGGATTGACAGAGAGTTTGAAACCGTCTCCGAGTCTATGGGAGTACCTTTTTACAGAACCCTGTGGAAGGTGACGATTCCCATGTGTTTTCCGGCCATCTGTGAGATGTGGGTATATTTTTTCGTCAATGCCCTTGTTACCGTGTCGGCAGTTGTTTTTCTGTATTCACCGGCATCACCGATTGCTTCGGTCATGATTGTCAGTATGCAGGGGGCAGGTCAGACTGCGCCGGCGGCAGCCATGTGTATGCTCTTATTGTTTATCAATCTTGGTGTCCGGCTGATTTATGAAATCGTACATAAACGGCAGATGAGAAAAAAATAAAAAAGATAGATTTTCCTGTGGAGCCTTTTTATGGAATTTCAGTCTGGACAATGCCCGGGCCTGTATATTAAAATAAAGTATAGATATTATGTATTATTTAATATGCAGAGGAGAAACCTGTGAAAAAAAGTATTGTTAAAAGACTGATTATAATTATTCTGGCATCGATGCTGTTTTCGCTGCTGCTGAATTATTATCTTCAGGTGCGGATTGCCTACAGGGATGTTTTAGAAAGCTCCCAGGAACTGTTCTGGCAGATCCGTCAGGTACTGGAGGATAATGAAGCAGAGACAGAACAGACAAAGGCGGATTTTGCAGAGAATTGTCTGGTTCGTGCCAAAGCGGCGGCGTATCTTGTCCAGTATCATCCGGATATGCTGAAGGATCAGGCGGAGATGGAAAAGGTTGCCAGACTTCTCCAGGTGGATGAATTTCACATATTTGATAAGGAAGGGAATCTGTATGCCGGTTCTGAACCCCAGTATTTCGGGCTGAATTTTAATTCCGGTGAGCAGATGCAGTTTTTCCTGCCTATGCTGGAAGATAAATCTTTGGAATTATGTCAGGAGATTACGCCAAATACGGCAGAACAGAAGATGATGCAGTATGCAGCGGTATGGCGCGAGGACGGTGAAGAAATCGTTCAGATCGGCATGGAACCGGACCGGGTTCTGGAAGTGATGGAGAAAACGGAACTGTCCTATATTTTTGCGCTGGTTACAGTGGATCCGGGGGTTGATGTCTATGCCATTGACAGCGGGACCCACAAAGTTCTCGGGGCTATGAATCCGGAGCATCAGGGAAGAAAAGCGGAAGATATCGGCATTTTTGTGGACCGGGTAACGGATGAGAATAAGCTTTATACAATGACCGTGGATAACGAAGTGAAAAGCTGTGCCTTTGAAGAAAGGGATGGCGTCATTCTGGTAAGAGCCAGTGACAGGCAGGCCCTGTTTGACGGGATCAACAGGAATACGCTGCTTATCGGACTCTATTTTCTCGTATTATCACTGGTGATCATTTTCTTTATCACACGTTATCTGGACAAATACATTATTCAAAGCATTTATCAGATTAATGGGGATATGATGCGTATTGCCGGAGGAACACTGGATATTGCCCTGCCGGAACAGCCAACACCGGAGCTTTCTGAGCTGAGCAGTCATGTGAATGAGATGGTCAAAAGTATTCTGGATACAACCAATAAATTATCGCTTGTTTTGCAGCGGGCCAGAGTGCCGATGGCGGTGTATGAATATAATCCGGGGATGGAACGGGTGATGGTAACGAGCCGTATGAAAGAGATTCTGAATCTGGAAAATGATGAAGCGATGTTTTATGATTACAGGCTTTTCAAAAAACGGATGGATGAAATCCGGAAAAATCCGGTGGATGCAGAAAATGCCATATTCAGAATTCCGGGCAATGAGGAACGGTATGTGCGGATTGATTCTTTTGAATATGAAAAGAGCATTCTGGGGATCGTTACGGATATGACACCGGATATTCTGGAAAAACGCTGTATTGAAATGGAGAGAGATATCGACCTTCTCACAGATCTGTTCAGCAGACGTGCATTTTATAATCTCATAGAGGAGCTTTTTTCGCTGGACACAGAACTGGGAGATGCGGCGGTGATGATGATAGACTCGGATAATCTGAAAATGGTCAACGATGTTTACGGACATGAAAACGGCGATTTGTATCTGCGGACTATTGGAGAAATTTTAAACGGATGCCGCGCAGAACATAAGCTTGCTTCACGACTGAGTGGTGATGAATTCGCTCTGTTTATTTATGGATGCTCAGGCAGGGCGGAGCTTGAGACGTATATCGGGGAAATTCTGGATGCGGGAAAACACCGTACAGTCATTGTGAATAAGGACATACATATTCCTGTACAATTTTCTGCAGGATGGGCTTTTTATCCGGAAGAAGGAAGGGATATTCATCATTTGCTGGGAATTGCCGATGAACGGATGTATCAGAATAAAAGACGGCATAAAATGGATAAGATAAGAACAGAATCATCGATGGATGCGGAGGAGTTTTTATGAAAAAAAGTGTGGCATCGGAAGTGAAAGCGATACTGCTGATTATGATTGCCTCTGTGGGGCTGGCCTTTAATATTCAAAGCTTTGTGAATACGGCCGGGCTTTATCCGGGAGGCTTCAGCGGAATTGCCCTGCTGGTGCAGCGGGCCGCAGAAGCTTTTGTTTCAACACACATTCCATTTTTTGTCATCAGTTATCTGTTGAACATTCTGGCGCTGGCGGTCAGCTATAAATATCTTGGCAAACGGTTTATTCTGTATACGTGTCTGGCCGTGGGAATCAGCGGTGCTATAACGGATTTGATTCCGGCCTTTCCTATGACGGAAGATGTATTGCTGTGCAGTGTGTTTGGCGGTATATGCAACGGTGTTTGCGTCAGTGCATGTATGATATCCCAGGGGTCCACCGGAGGACTGGATATCGTGGCCAATGTTTATGGGCATAAGCTGAACAAGGATCCGTGGAATATTGTTCTCGGGGTAAACTGCCTGATTCTGTTAACGGCAGGGGTTCTGTTCGGATGGGATAAGGCAATGTATTCCATCATTTTCCAGTATGCTTCGACCCAGGTCATCCGGATCATTTACCGGAAATATCAGCAGATGACCCTGTTTATTGTCAGTGAAAAATATGAGGAAGTTTATCAAACTATTCGTGATATTACCAACCACAGCGCCACCATTCTGGACGGTACCGGAGGCTATAGTAATACGAAGAAAAAAATGATCTATTCTGTGGTATCCAGCCAGGAGGCCAAGGCGGTTGTAAAGGCCATTCGCCGGATTGATGATAAAGCCTTTATCAATCAGATCCGGACCAAGGAACTGGATGGACGGTTTATTTACAGAGATTAAAGGAATCGATGATTTAAAATATTTAAATTCAGGAGCAGGATCGGAAGGTCCTGTTCTTTTATAAAAGATATAAAAGGTACAACGGAGGCGTCTTTTATGGAAGAAATGGTTTATGAACTGGTATCCAGGCACAGTCTGCATTATTATAAAAATATTGTTCCGGGACATACCCGGGCGAAAGTCCGATGGAAGAGAACCGTGCTGCTTGCGCCGATTTTTCATGGTGCATCTTTTCATCAGGTACGGTACCTGTTCTTTTACTTTACCAAAGAGCATTTGGGACTTTTTGAATATTCCGGCAAAAAGCTGGGGGTATCCAGATCATGATTCCCTGGAAGGAGCTTTCCGGAGTTAAGATACGAATCGGGAAGCTGGAGGATGATCTGTCCTTCCTGTATGATGGAAACCTGTACGAAATGAAGCTGAC
Organism: Frisingicoccus sp.; assembly: GCA_048357495.1. Classification (GTDB taxonomy): domain Bacteria; phylum Bacillota; class Clostridia; order Lachnospirales; family Lachnospiraceae; genus Frisingicoccus. Next base: position 377 of record DBGCEW010000035.1, on the reverse strand, counting down.
CCGGAGAATGCGTGGTCAGACCTGGGTAGAGGAAAACATAGAAAATCTGGAAATGAATGGATTTTATTATAGGTGAACAGATGAGAAACAGAAGTGATGAAACAGAAAAGATACTGAAAATTTTAGACAGATGCTATGGGGTAACGAAGGAAGGCTTTTATCATAAGGAGCCCTGGCAGCTTCTTGTGGCTATTATGCTGAGTGCCCAGAGCACGGATAAACAGGTGGACAAGGTTCTTCCGGCTTTATATGACCGGTTTCCAACACTGGATTCGGTCGTTAAAGGGTCACTGACAGATATTGAAGAGGGAATCCGCTCCATTGGGCTCTATAAAAATAAAGCCAAAAATATAAAAAGGTGCTGTCAGCAGATCTTA
>DBGCEW010000034.1:0-4941 GCA_048357495.1 Frisingicoccus sp. | reverse complement strand
GTGGACTTTCCGCAGCCGGACTCACCGACAATACCAAGTGTTTCTCCTCTATATACATCCAGACTGACATCATCCACAGCCTTTACGTGACCCACAACCTTCTTCATAAAACCTTTTGTAATCGGAAACCATGTCTGTAAATTCCGGATTTTAAAGATAATTTCTTTATTTTCAGTACTCATATCATTCCACCTCCGGATAAGAATCGAATTTCAGGCAGCGTACCCGGTGTCCGGGACTGATCTCAAAGGTTGGGATTGTTTTTTCCCGGCAGCGGTCCATACATTCGCTGCAACGGTCTGCAAACTCACATCCGCCTTTCAGATCTGCCGGGTTTGGTGTCGCTCCCGGAATGGTTTCCAGTTTCTGATCATCCGCCAGTCCAAGCACCGGTACACTGCGGAGCAATGCCCGTGTATACGGATGACTTGTATGGTCAAAGATATCTTCCAGGGTACCGAATTCTACAACCCGGCCCATATACATAACACAGACCTCATCGGCCATTTCCGCCACAAGTCCCATATTATGTGTAATTAAAATAATAGATTTGCCTTCTTTTAACTGAAGTTCTTTCAGAAGATCCATAATCTGAGCCTGAATAGTTACATCAAGAGCCGTGGTCGGCTCATCGCAGATAATCAGTTCCGGATTACAGATCATAGCGATTGCAATAACAACACGCTGTTTCATACCACCGGAGAACTGATGCGGATAACAGTCAATCCGTTCCTCCGGATCAGGGATACCAAGCTTCCGGAACATCTCAAGAACCTTTTCCCGGGCTTCAGCCTTTTTCATACCTTTATTATGCTGAAGCAGACCTTCCGCAACCTGATCGCCCACTTTATATACCGGATTCAGACTGGACATCGGATCCTGGAATACCATAGACATATCCGGTCCCCGCAGCGCACGCATCTCCGGTCCATTAGACTCTTTAATGCTTTCCAGATGATACTCTGTAACTTCACCGTCTCTCAATGCATTGTACTGAATATTCTCCGCCTTCACAATGGCGTTCTTTCCTGTAAAACGCATAATGGAGTTCATCGTTACACTCTTTCCACAGCCGGATTCACCAACCACCGCCAGGGTTTTTGCTCTCCGCACTTTAAAGGAAACATCTTTAACAATTTTAATTTCTTTTCTGTCAGAAATAAATGTTGTATTTAATTTTTTAACATCCAAAATATATTCTTTATTATCCATGAAGCCCCTCCTTACTGCTGTTTTGCATCCAGCACATCCCGCAGTCCATCGCCAAGGAAGTTAATTGCCAGAACAAAAAGACTGATGGCAAGACCCGGGAACAGCCAGATCCACCACTGATTCGTTACAACAGATACGGATTTTGCAGCATTCAGAATATTTCCCCAGGTCGGTGTACTGTCCGCAACACCCAGACCGATAAAGGACAGGGCTGCTTCCTGAAGAATAAAGAAGGCCACGTTGGTCGTTGTTGAAACAATGATCGGACTCATAACATTCGGAAGAATCTGTTTGAACATGATGTTGCTCCGGGCCATGCCAAAAGCTTCACACACCTTCACGTAGGTTTCATTTTTCAAAGTCATGAACTCATTACGAACCATACGGAACGTTGTCATCCATCCGGTAAATACAAAGATAAATAACAGGTTTGTGAGTCCCCTCTTATTAACAATTGCCACCAGCATCATAACAAGAACCAGCTGAGGAAAAGCCTGGAAAATTTCAGAAATACGGATGATGATGGCATCGACTTTGCCGCCAAAATAACCGGCGATAGCGCCAAGCACAGCGCCGATCACAGAACTCATCACCGCACAGAAAGCACCAATTAAAATAGAATAGCAGCCACCGACAAGTACCCGGGCAAATAAATCTCTTCCCACAGTATCTGTCCCGAAAAGATGGCCTTCACCCGGCGGCGATTTCATTTCTGAAAGCACCGGTGTATTGTAATCCACACCCATGATCGTGCCGACAACACAGACAACGGTGATAACCACAACAACAATCAATCCAAAAAGGGCCAGCTTGTTGTTCATGAATTTACGCACATTCCGTTTAAATAAAGAGGATGATGCGTTTTTATTTTGTTCTTTAATACTTGTAACTGTTTGACTCATCGATTCTCCTCCTTCTTTATTCACCCAGACGTACCCGTGGATCCAGCAGGGCATTTAATACGTCAACCATAAAGGAACAGATCAGCATGGCTGCCGCAATAATCAACGTTGTAACAAGAACAACCGGATAATCACCGGATACAATAGCATTTGTCATCGTCAGACCGATTCCCGGATAGGAAAATACACTCTCGATAACGACAGAGCCGCCGACAAGCATCGGAATACGGAATACCAGAATAACAAGTACCGGCTTCATCGCATTTCTGAAGCCATGCTTCATATAAACCTTCCACTCCGGAATTCCTTTGGAGCGGGCCGTTTTGATATAATCACTGTTCAGCACATCCAGCATCGTATTTCTGGCATAACGCATGAGTACGGCGACCATACCGATGGTCAGTGTAACAACCGGCAGGAATAAGTGGAAAAATGCGTCAGCCAAGGCACTGGTTGCATTCGGACTGACTCGGTTACTCGCCGGAAACCATCCAAGCTTAATTGAAAAAATCTGAATTAAAACAATGCCCACAAGGAACTGTGGAACTGCCTGTCCGAGAACTGCAAGGACACGTCCCACATAGTCAATGATACCATTCTGACGCACTGCGGAAATAATACCGATACCAATACCGATAATCGCTGATAAAACCAGCGAATATCCCGCAAGCTCAAAGGTATAAGGCAGCCGGACAGCGATCACGGATGCGATGGAGGAACCATCAAAGGAATATCCAAGGTCACCCTTTAAGCAGTTGCCAAGCCACCGGAAATACTGAACAATCAGCGGATCGTTTAATCCAAGAGATTCTCTTAAAGCATCTACATTTTCTTTATTTGAAGAAAGCATTTCCGGACTGACCATAAAGTTAATCGGATCAATGCCTGTCATCTGTAAACCATAAAACACGATAAAACTGATGAGTAAAAGCATTGGAATCATCATGAGCAGCTTCTTTATGATGAATTTAAGCATTCTATCACCCCAATCTTAGTTGCACGCCGGACATTTATTCGATCACACGCCCATAAACAGGGGGAGACTTAAGAAAAATTTCCTCCGTCTCCCCCTTTAATTACTGAATAAATGTCAGAATTTAAATTTGAATCTTACTGAGCGATTTCCCAGTTTGCGAAATCCAGATCACACATGTAAAGTGGATTACAGAACTGAACACCTTCTGGAAGGATTACTTTATCGCTTGTGAATACATATGTACCAACAGTAAATGCAGGAACTTTATAAACGGCTTCCTGTTCTTTTTCCTGAAGCTGTTTCAGAACTTCATTTCTCTTTTCTGCATCTGTTGCTTTAAAGAGTTCAGCTACCAGTTCATCAAATTCTGTTGTTCCACCAAATACATTTGCAAACAGGGCGTCTGTACTCATGTATTCTGTGTACCATTCATCGATAGAGAATGCGCTCTTACCTTTGAAACCGATATCGTAAGCACGTGTTGTGAAGAGATCGGTTGTACCATCGTTGGATAATGTTGCTTCAACAGTTAAACCAGCCTGTTCCAGATAATAAACAACGGTGTTGATCAAGTCGATGGATGTCTGGTCATTATTGTAGTAGCAAATCTTTAATGTACGGCTCATGTCATAACCGGATGCTTCGATATCTGCTTTTGCTTTTTCAGCATCAAATGCATATTCGAATCCGTTGTAAGCTTCATGACTGTTTGGAACACCACTGTTCAGCACGTTTGCTGTCGGATACAGGGTTGCCAGTGTTGCGCGGTCAATTGCTTCGATTAAAGCTTTACGAACTTCTACGTTCTGCATTGCTTCGTTTTCGTTGCCATCAATACCCTTCATATTGAACAGGAAGTATTTGTAGAATAATACATCCACTTCATGGGTTGTGTAGTTTGGCATACCCTGAAGTGCTTCAACAAGGTCTGATGCGTTACCAAATACATAATCCGCATTTCCAGCCTGAGCTGCTGTAATATAATCGGATACGAAGTAACAGATAATGGACTGAATCTTAGGCGCTGTGCCTTCGTAGTTCTCATTTAATTTTAATGTGAAGTAGTTACCTACATTCAGCTCATCCAGTGCATACATACCGGAAGTTACAGGATTTGTCCAGAATGCATCGGATTCCATAGTTAACGGATCTACATTTTCAAGACAATGTTTCGGTAAAATTGCGAACTGAGCAAGTACGTCCATCATCGCTGCATACGGTGTGGATAATGTCAGTGTGATCTTGTTTCCATCCACTGCAATTTCAGAAATATTCTTGAAAGCAGATGTATAAATGGAGTTTACAGTTGCTGCTTTAAGAGCTGTTTCGATAGACCATTGAACGTCTTCTGCTGTTAAAGCTTCGCCATCCGACCATTTCAGTCCTTCTTTCATGGTGATGGTATAAACCAGACTGTCTTCACTGATTTCCACGGATTCAGCAAGGTCCGGCTGTGGGTTTGTCAAATTGCTGTCTGCGATAAAAAGTCCACGGAACATCAGGTTTGTAGCCATAATACGGTTATACCATGGTGTAGGAATTTTATCATCGGATGTGGAACCATCACCTGTAGTTACAGATAATTTCAGAGTTCCGCCATCTACTGCTGCTGTGCTTTCCGCTGTGGATTCGCCGGAAGCCGCTGTTGCCGCTGTGGTTTCTTTTTTTTCAGATGAGCCGCATCCTGCTAAAGAACCAATGACCAGCGCTGTTGCCATAAAGGCAGCCAACATTTTTTTCATAGTAACATCCTCCTTTTTACACTAAGCTTTTTCAGCTTGTCGTTACCCTTATCATACTATTTTCGAAAATAATTTTCAATATCTTTAATACATGAAAAACAATTTATTT
>DBGCEW010000033.1:0-3087 GCA_048357495.1 Frisingicoccus sp. | reverse complement strand
TGCTGCCGGCGCTTCGCTGACAACAAGAGAGTCAACTTTTGCAATTTCGATATTGAATGCATTGCTTTCAAGAAGTTCGAGCTGGGAAGCAGCGAGGGCTTTGTATTGAGATTTGTAGGCTTCGTATTTCTGAAGCAGCTCAGTGGTTGTTGAACGAAGATTTTCCAGCGCCTGCTTTGCATCAGCAAGAATGGCTTCGGCTTTTACATGGGCTTCCTGTTCGATGACAGCAGCATTTGTTTTGGCTGAAGCAATGGTTTCTTCAGACGTTGTTTCCGCAAGAACCAAAGCTTTCTGCAGAGATTTTTCAATATCCTTATAGCGGTCCAGGCTTTCATTAAGTAAACCGACCTTATCTTTAAGCTCCATGTTTTCTCTGTATAATGATGCATAATCTGCATACAGATTGGTTAAGAAACTATCGACATCAGCTTTGGAGTAACCCATGCCGGATTTAAAAGTTTTTCCTTGTACATCGATTGGTGTTAACATTGATACGCCTCCTATACATATTTGTGTATTTCAATAATACATTTATTTTTTTTCGATTTATTTTGGCTGTCCATAAAAACAAATCTGCCTTTATGACGTACAGATATAATATCGCCGTCTTTTAAATTGGCACCGTTTGATGTGTTCAAACGGCTGTTAATATAGACCTGACCATTTTCAATTAAATTACAGGACTGGGAACGGGATAAACGGTAAGCAAGACTGATGACAGAATCAAGTCTCACAGAACTGACAGAACCGCGTATGATTTCAAATTTTGGTTCTACCAGAGCTTCAGGTAAATCAATGAGGGATACCCGAACGCTGGTACGGCGAATCTGGTGCAGTTCCTGAAGAATAAAATCTTTAACTCTTTCAAGACATGCAAAACGGGCAACAGGGCCATCAATAAGAATATCGCCAATACAGTTTCTTTCAAGTCCAAGTCCGAGGATACTTCCGAGATAATCCCGGTGTCCGAGATTTTCCGCATATTTTGGATAAAGTGGCAGAATCTCCAGCCAACAGATGGGATAATCCGCATCGTTTTCTGAAAACATAGCTACCTTTCGTTCAGCGAGGTCATAACCACCATAAAGCACAGGGGGTATGGAACCATGGAAATAATTTAACAAAAGGCTCTGGGAATTCATATCCAGAAAATCAGAAAAGCAGGGACGGTTCTGAAAATATGCCCTCTCGCATAAATCCTCAAAGTGTTTTAGCAGCATTTGTTCTTCTTTTGTCATAGAATCACCTCAGAGCAATACATATCTGAGCGCCATAGGCCACCAGAAGGTAAAGAATAATCGGGGACAAATCAATTCCCCGTATCTTCAATACAGAATGGTCAATCATCCGGCGGATCGGATTCAGCAAAGGGTCCATAATATAGGCCATCATGGATTGGATTTTCGGAAAAACCGGAAGCCATGAAAAAATAATATAGGCCAAAAGCGCCCATTCAATGACTCTGAAAAACCAGTAAGCAACGCTGATAATATAGACAATCAACCAATTCACCCCTGATAATTATCGTGAAAAGCTGGAATACGGATACCGGAAGAAATCACTTCCTGAATATCTCCTGAAATCTCAATGGATTCCGGTGTCACAATAAAAATATAATTTGAAATTTTTTCAATATTTCCGGCCATGGCATAACAGGAACCGGAAATAAAGTCGATAATGCGCTGGGCAACTTCCAGATCGATGCCCTCCAGATTGACAACTGCAGCTCTTCCGGATAATAGAACATCACCAATTTCTCTGGAATCTTCAAAAACGGTTGGCCGGAGAACACAAACTTCACCCCGGGACGCTGTTGATTTCATCGGAACAATCTTTCCTTTAGAGGAAGATTGGGATGTTGAAGACATCGGATGGAAAACATGTTCCTGTTTGGGTGATTTTTTGGATGGAGTTCTCAGCTCCTTTTTGGATTCGGAAGTCTCTCTTTTAAATGTTTTTTTCTTTACAACAGGTGCAGGTATGTCATCGAAATCGTCTTCATATTCTTCATCGAAATCGTCATAATCATCGTATTCGTCATATTCCTCATCATTCAAACGAATCATATTGAGAAATTTGTCAAAGCCTTTACCCATGGTCTAATCTCCTAACTCTATATTATTTCGTATATATTCTTGTTCCAAAGATGCCAGTACCCACTCTTACCATGGTAGCACCCTCTTCGATGGCAACTTCATAATCGCCTGTCATTCCCATTGACAGTTCATTCATAATAACATTATCAATGTTTTTCCGGGCAATGTCAACAGCTAATTGTTTCAAATTTCTGAAATAAGGTCTGTTATCTTCCGGATTATCCGTAAAAGGTGCAACGGTCATTAACCCCCGGATGTGTACAGACGGGAGCTTTGAAATGTCTTCTGCCATCTGAATGACCTCTTCTGTGCTGAGACCAAATTTAGAAGCTTCTTCAGCAACATTAACTTCAATCAGTATATCAATATCCACCCCTTTTTTTTGGGCTTCTGAGCTAATCTGCTGTGCCAGACGCAGAGAATCTACCGAATGAATGAGTTTAACCTTATCCACGATGTATTTTACTTTATTTCTCTGCAGATGTCCAATCAAATGCCAGGAAATTTGCGGGAAGGCTGGGGCTTTAGCCAGAATCTGCTGGGGATAGTTCTCTCCAAACGCCGTCAGTCCAGCCGCCTGGGCCAGGCGCATGCGCTCCTCGTCCACATATTTGGTCACGGCCAGTAACGTAATCTCCTCCGGCTGCCTGCCGCTTTGACGGGCCGCATCGGCCATCCGTTCCCGGATTTCCACAAGGACGTCCTGGAATGCCTGTTCCGTCTGCGTCATGGGCTCAACACCTTCTGTCCAACCTGCAACGTCTGAGCGGAGCCCTCCTGGGGCTGCACGATGGCGTGGGTGGCGTCGCTGGCCAGCACCGTCACCGGCACGAACACCCGCTTACGCTCCACACGCACATAGACGCCTGCCTGTCCGTTCTCCTGCGTCACCCGGTCGCCCGGCACCCGGAAGCCCTCTATGGAACGGCCCAAGTGCCCCTGCACCTTACGGGTGCGCACCAGGCTGCCGATGGGCCCGTCCACCTTG
>DBGCEW010000032.1:0-12273 GCA_048357495.1 Frisingicoccus sp. | reverse complement strand
CTCCCGCCTAATTCCTGTTAGGAATCAGACGGGAGTTTCGTATGCACCCGAAAACCGTCAGCTAACAGTTGATAAGTGATTTCGTTCCTTATCACTGTTAAGCCAAGGTCCGTCTTTTTTTCTGTAATTATATCACATTATAAGTTCAGGAAATCATTTTGACATTCGTCAAAAGATAGTTCAGGGGATGGTGCAGTCCCCTGAACTATCTAAATAATTCTTATGTAAATACGAGCTGGTGAAACTTGTATTTAAATTAGTTTTTCTTTAATGCTTCTGTTAACTTCGGAACGATTTTGTTTAAGTCGCCAACGATACCTAAGTCACAAAGGCTGAAGATTGGTGCAGATTCTTCTTTATTGATTGCTACGATAAATTCGGATTCTTCCATACCAGCTGCATGCTGAATAGCTCCGGAAATACCACAAGCAACATAGAGGTCCGGACGAACAGTTTTACCTGTCTGACCAACCTGACGGTCTCTGTCAATCCAACCGCTGTCTACAGCTGCTCTGGAAGCGGAAATTTCGCCGCCAAGTGCGTCTGCAAGGTCTTTTAACTGGCCAAAGCCTTCTGCGGAACCAAGTCCACGTCCACCAGAAACAAGGATCTTAGCTTCTGTGATATCAACAGATTTTTTATCTGTTTTAACAACTTCGCAGATTTCAACATTCATATCAGCAGCATCAAATGCTACGTCAAATTTTTCAACTGTACCAACTTTATCACAGGATTCTAATGCCTGCATAACGCCTGGACGTACAGTAGCCATCTGTGGTCTGAAGTCTGCACAGAGGATAGTAGCCATGATGTTACCACCAAATGCAGGACGTGTCATGTTTAATAATTTTGTTTCTGGATCGATTTCAAGTTTTGTACAGTCAGCTGTCAAACCTGTATGGATTCTTGCAGAAACACGAGGAGCTAAATCTCTACCAATAGAGGAAGCACCGAAGATTACGATTTCAGGATCATTTGCTTTGATTACAGCAGTAACAGCTTTTGTATATGGTTCTGTTACATATTCTGCAAGCATAGGATCATCAACAACGATAACTTTATCTGCGCCGGCTTTAGCTAAGTCACCAGCTACAGCTTCAACGCCGGAACCCATAAGAACTGCAACAACTTCCTGTCCTAAATCATCGGCGAGTTCTCTGGCTTTTCCAACTAATTCATAGCTTACTTTCATAATTTTGCCGTCTCTCTGTTCGGCAATAACAAATACGTTTTTACTCATTTCATTGAACCTCCCGACTAGAATTAGATAATGTATTTTTCTTTAAGTTTAGCAACGATTGCTGCAACAGCTTCATCTGGTGTTAAGTCTTTTAATACTGTACCAGCAGCCTTAGGCTGTTTTGTGAAGGACTGTTTAACTCTTGTAGGAGAACCTTTAAGACCGATGTTTGCTTCATCGATTGTATCTTTAAGATCTTCAAGACCCCAAACTTTAACTTCTTTGGAATCATAAGCATCAACGATACCTGCAACTGTCATATATCTAGGCTCTGCAAGTTCTGCTAAAGCTGTGATAACGCAAGGCATTTTAACTTTGATGATATGATAACGGTCTTCAAACTGACGCTGTACTTTCAGGCAGTCTCCGTCAACTTCAACGTTTTCAGCATAACTTACCTGTGGAAGTCCAAGGTGTTCAGCGATCTGAGGACCAACCTGAGCTGTATCACCATCGATAGCCTGACGGCCTGTGATGATTACATCATACTCAAGTTTTTTAAGAGCTGCTGCGATTGTGGAAGATGTAGCCCATGTATCAGCGCCACCAAAAGCTCTGTCAGAAACGAGAATCGCTTCATCGCATCCCATAGCTAATGCTTCTCTTAAAGCAACGTCTGCCTGAGGAGGTCCCATGGAAACTACAGTAACTGTACTTCCTGGACATTTTTCTTTTAACTGTAAAGCAGCTTCGATACCTGCTTTATCATCTGGGTTAATAATACTTGGCACACCATCACGGATCAATGTACCAGTCTTTGGATCTAATTTAACTTCGGTTGTATCCGGTACCTGTTTAGCACAAACAACAATCTTCATGATTTTCTTCCTCCTATTTCTTATTTCACTGCATTCATTACTGCGCCGCCGGCTACCATCTTCATAGCTTCAGATGTACCTTCGTAGATTTCAGTAATCTTAGCATCTCTATACATACGTTCTACCGGATATTCTCTGGAGTATCCGTATCCACCCATTAACTGAACTGCAAAACGTGTAACGTCAACAGCAACCTGAGAAGCGTATAATTTTGCCATAGCTGATAATGGTGTGTAGTTTTCATGATCATCTTTAGCTTTAGCTGCACGCCATGTTAAAAGACGAGCTGCATCAATTCTTGTCTGCATTTCAACACACTGGAACTGTGTATGCTGGAAAGAAGAAAGTGGTTTTCCGAACTGTTTTCTTTCTTTGGAGTATTTGATTGCTTCATTTAAAGCACCCTGAGCGATACCTGTAGCCTGAGCAGCGATACCGATACGTCCGCCTGCAAGAGCGCCCATAGCGATTCCGTAACCTTTGCCTTCTTTACCTAACAGGTTTTCAGCAGGAATCTTACAGTCAACAAATGCAAGTTCAACGTTGGAAGCAGCACGGATACCCATACGTTCGATGTTCTCACCAACGATAACGCCTGGTGTTCCTTTTTCTACGATGAATGCGGACATTCCTTTAGGTCCTTTAGTTTTATCTGTTAATGCAAATACAACGTAAACATCAGCGAATCCACCGTTTGTAGCGAATACTTTCTGTCCGTTGAGGATGTAATATTTTCCGTCTTCTGTTTTTTCAGCGATCGTTTTAGCACCGGAAGCATCTGTACCAGCACCTGGCTCTGTTAAACTGAAGCATCCGGACCAAGTTCCGTTTACTAATGGTCTTAAGTATTTTTCTTTCTGTTCTTCTGTACCGAAATCATTGATACATGGGCAGCAAAGAGAGTTATGTACAGACATTGTAATACCGCAGCTTGCATCTACTTTAGAGATTTCTTCCATAGCTACTGCATATGTCATGATATCAGCACCGCCGCCGCCGTATTTCTTGTCGTATGGGATACCCATTAAACCGATTTTTTTCATTTTTTCAAGTAACTCAAGATCGAATACTTCTGTTTCATCCATTTCTTTAGAGAGTGGCTTAATTTCTTTTTCTGCAAATTCCGCAAAAAGTTTTTTTGCCAATAACTGTTTTTTGGTCAGCTTAAAATCCACCATAATTGTACCTCCTGTTTAAGCTCTCATATTTAATAGTTAGTCCGGGCGCTTTTCACCCGTACGAATACTTTGTACACTAATTATATAGCAGACCGAGAGCTTCGTCAAGCATTTATCAATCACATTTTTCACTTATTTATATTTTTTTGTCAAAAAAAAGTCTTCTACCGGCAGATATTTCCATATTGCGAATAAAAGACTTTTCTCTAACTTATTTTTTTTATTAACATTGCACAAATTTTACTTTTTTCTAAAAATCACGCCAACAACTCTCGGGCCGGAATTGGCCGCAACCGCAGCGCCAATCTGATAAAATTCTGTCGGTGCATAACCCAGAGCCTCCGTCATCGCCGCCGCCATCTGATCTCTGACCTGGATATCATCACCGTAAACAACCATATAAGGCGTGCCTTCTTCCATCTCAGAAAGAACCTTTTCCCCGATTTTTTTCACAACACGCTTTTCTCCCCGTACGGTCAGCGCTGTCGATATGGTATGGTCATAAATCTTCATAATCGGTTTAATGCCCAGCTTATCGCCAACCAACGCCGCCGCACTCGGAATTCTGCCGCTCTTTCCTGCATACTTCAAAGAATAAGGCACAAAATAAACAACGCATTTTTCTACCCAGTCCTTTGCAAAGGCAACAATCTCTTCTGCGCTCTTTCCTTCCCTTACCATCTTCGCCGCTTCGACAGCCGCATACCCATAAGCTCCGGTATAACTTCTTCCGTCGATGGCATGCACGTGAAACCGGCCTTCCGCCTCCGGATACTCCTCCAGAAACAGCTTGTACGCCATGAGAGAATTATCATAGGTCGCCGATCCCTCCCGGTTAATCAGTATTCCGACCAGATCCGTATAGCCTTCATCATAATATTTCTTATATAATTCCTGAAATTCATAAGCCGTTGCCTGGGACGTCAGCGGAATTCCGTCGTATTCGCCCATCAGCTTATAAAAAGTCTCATTATCAAAATCCACCCGGCTTACATAGGATGTATCCCCCATGGTAATATTAAAATTTATCATCTCAATGTCCAGATTCTTTTCATTTTCAAAGGAAATATCACTGGCTGAGTCCGTAAATATTTTTATTTTTTCCATTGCTCTCCCTTTCTGCTTTTATTTTCTCCATTTTTACAAGTATACCATACCCTACACAGAAAATACAACGTTATTCACAGTTCTTCCCGGTTAACAGCCCACATATTTCAGGAAAGGGTTCCAGACTCCGTTTCAATATGCCGTTGACCGCCGCAATGAATATCCCGTAGTTGGTCATCGGTACACCCATCTTTCCGGCGCTGTGCTGCCGCCAGGACATTTCCCGTGCATTAAGCATACAGCCGCCGCAGTGAATGATCAGCTGATACCGGCTCAGATCCTCCGGAAATTCGCTGCCGGACGTCCACTCGCAGCAAAATTTTTTACCTGTATAGTCTTCGAGCCACCGGGGGATTTTCACCGTTCCAATATCGCCGCACTGCCGATGATGGGTGCAGCCTTCGGATATAAGAATCCTGTCCCCTTCCTTCAGCCGGGTCAATGCGCCGACTCCCCGGACTGCCTGTTCCAGATTCCCTTTATACCGTGCAAAAAGAATGGAAAATGAGGTCAGCAGAATATCCTCCGGCACATCCCCGGAAACCTGTCTGAAAGCCTGACTGTCTGTAATCACACATCTTGGTTTTTTTCCGAGGTTCTTCAGAACATTCTTAAGTTCATATTCCCGGACGGTAATGGCCGCTGCATCCGCCTCCAATATATCCCGGATCGTCTGCTGCTGCGGCAGTATCAGCCGCCCCTTTGGCGCCGATGCATCAATGGGAACAACCAAAACAACAAAATCTCCGGGCTGAAGTAAATCGGATATAATATGCCGCTGCTTATCCTCTCCGGCCGACAGACCGGCGATTCTCTCCTTAAGCTGATGAATTCCGTCTCCGGTTTTTGCACTGACATAGATCAGCGGCTCATCCATCCCTGTAGGCCGGACAAAAATCTGGTCCGCCTTGTTCACAGCAACAATATAAGGTATGTTTTTTTCCTTAAAAAGACCTTCCATCGCCTGATCGGCAGCATCCATGCCCACAGTACCATCCACAACCAGTACCGCCACATCGGTCTTATTCAGCACCTGCTGTGTTTTCTGAATCCGCTGTCTTCCAAGTTCCCCCTCATCATCGATTCCCGGAGTATCAATAATCATCACCGGGCCCATCGGAAGGAGCTCCATCGTTTTATATACCGGGTCCGTGGTTGTGCCCTTTACCGGAGACACAATAGACAGTGACTGACCGGTCACCGCATTAACAATGCTGGATTTTCCTGCATTCCGACGGCCAAAAAATCCAATGTGTATCCGCTCCGATGCCGATGCCTGATTTAACCCCATATTTATCCGTCCTTTCTGATTTTTCTTAATACTATACCCGTTTAACCGATTCTTTACAAGTTAAATCTGCCCCCAAAATAAAAGAGGCATTTTCAAAATCAATCCTGCGAAACCCGTTTGCTTCGGGGACCCCTTTTGAAAACGCCCATTCTATATCTTTTTACATTTATGCACTTCCATTAATATCATCCATAGAAAGAAGAATATACCGGTCAACATCAAAATGACGTTTTCCGACCTTCCGGACCATCTTAACATCTCTGCGCTTTATCGCCTGTATAATCCCCAAATGATCCCGGTGAATCGATTTCATCGCCTCCGGGAACATATCCTCCATCAGCACCAATTCCTGCCCGCTCGATTCATAGAGGGTGCTGACAAGAATCGGAAAAATCTCATTATGCGTCGCCCTGGCAATCTGCAGATGCAATTTCAGATCCAGATTCCCATATCCGGCCATCATGCTGAGGTTTTTCTCCATCTGATGGTAGATTTCTTCCATAACCCGTATATCGTCTTCCGTCGCATTTTGAGCAGCTTTTTCAAACATGGCAAGCTCCAGAACTTCACGGACTTCCAAAACCTTCATTTTGCTCTCCCTGTCCGCCTCTAAAAAACTGCCAAAATGTTTCGCCAGACTTGCCTTCTGTTTATTTGTCACATAAGAACCCTTACCCGGACGAATTTCAATCAACCCGCGTTCGCTCAGCAAAACCAATGCCTCTCTCAGAACATTGCGGCTCACGCCATACTCCTGTACCATAGCGCGTTCCGACGGAAGTTTGTCGCCGACCTTCATGTTTTTAATTTTTTCTTCAAGCCTTTTATATATATCTGCATATAAATAATCCACCCGGCCGCCTCCTGCCCTTTATACTGATAACTGATGATACGTTTTAAGTGAAATGGCACCAGTGTACCCAACCACTGATGCCATTCCAACATGTATGCTTTTATACCTTTATTGCCTAATTTTTAGAGAAGGACACCTATGTAACACATAGCACAAACGATAACTATGTAAAGTGCACACCATTTAATCGTAGCGCTCATGATCTTACCATCGGAACCTGCCACACTGATCGCTGCTGCAGCCATCGCAATACTCTGTGGAGAAATCATCTTTCCTGCGGTTGCACCTGCAGAGTTTGCAGCTACCAGCCAGTATGGATCAATGTTCAGCTGACCTGCAATTTCTGTCTGCAGCTTTGCAAACATAACACATGCAGATGTTGCACTACCTGTAACGAAACATCCAATACCACCGATTAATGGAGCGATGATCGGATAGAAGCCGCCTGTCAGGGCAACCAGACCATTTGCCAGTGCAAGTACCATACCTGCATAACCCATTAATTTAGCAATAGAAACGATAAATACAACGGTAACAACGGCTTTCCAGTATTTCTTGATCGTATTAACAAATTCTGTACCGAGATCGCCAACGCTTGCGCCCTGAATCAAACCACCGATAATACCTGCGAGGAACATCCATACACCCGGTGTATTAATCCACGCAAAGGAAACGGATGCTCCGCCTTCACCGGAATAGAATACAAAGCTGGATTTGATTGCACCTAATGCCTGATTCACCGGAGGAACCAGTTTGGAAGAACCAAGAATAAAGATAACGATTAATACGTAAGGAATCCATGCCTTCACTGCGCCCATCTGCGGTGCGGATGAAGATGCTGAAGCTTCCATTTCGTCTTTCTTTTCAAGGAGATATTCTTCCGGAATATCTGTAGATGCTCTACGTCCCATAAAGATAACAACTACGAGAGAAATCAGAGCACCGATTGTAACTGCAAGTTCAGGACCAACAAAAGCTGCAATGGCATAGAATGGAACATAGAATGAAACTACGGAAGCCACTGTAATGCCGATAACGCCTTTGAATGCCTTTGTAGATTTACCTACCAGTAAAATAATAACGAATGGTGACAGAATACACAGACCGCTCAGTAAAAGCGCTGTAGGACCGGATAAAAGTGCTGCGTCCAGACCTGCTGTATTTGCCGCACTGATTGTTGGTGTACCAATAGCACCGAAGGCCGGTGATGCTGCATTACCGATCAGACAGATAACTGCAGATGCGATCGGGTCAAATCCAAGACCAACCATCATCGCTGCCGGAATAGCAACGGCTGTACCGAAACCTGCAATACCTTCCATGAAGTTACCGAAGCACCATCCAAGAAGTAACGCTGCAATACGCTTATCATTAGAAACGGATGCCAGCATGTTTTTAATAACATCCATAGCTCCTGTCCGTAAACTCAGATTGTATACGAACATCGCACCAAACATAATAATACCGATCGGCCAGATGGCTGACAGGGCACCTTCTACTGTACCTGTTGCCACTTCCATTACAGACATCTTATAAACGGCAACACATTCAACTGCTGTAATGATAAGACCAATACCGCAGGCATTGAAACCTGACATCTTGAAAACTGTCATGGAGATAATCAACCATGCAATCGGTATAACCGCGAGAATAACTTGTAATAACATAAACCCCTCTCCCTTTCTTTGGCTTAATTTTTTTACGACCGGACGAACCGGTCTGACTGGTTCTACCAGTTCAACCATGATGCTATTATAGCACCAACCCTTAAAATTGTCTATACTATTTTTTTATTAATTTCATATTTTTTTTAGAACTCAAACCCGTCAACAAATTTTTATACACAAAAAAAGACCACAGCAAAATGCCATGATCTTTCGATAATTCATAAAAGCGCGAGACGGGATTCGAACCCGCGACCCTCGCCTTGGCAAGGCGATACTCCACCACTGAGCCACTCGCGCATAAAAAACAAAATTATTCAGTTAATCTGAAGCGGGTGATGGGAATCGAACCCACGTATCCAGCTTGGAAGGCTGGTGTTCTACCATTGAACTACACCCGCGTGCCCAGAGCCGGAATCGAACCAGCGACACGAGGATTTTCAGTCCTCTGCTCTACCGACTGAGCTATCTGGGCAAAGGCTCCTGCTTCTCAACAGCAACGTTGATATGATAGCATGGTTTTTCTCTTTTGTCAACTCTATTTACAATTTTTTTCAGGGTGCAGCAAACTTTGTTCCTGCACCCTGCATAAACTCCGTAAATCACTTCCTGTGTACTTCAAGCAGCAGCTCTCCGGCTTTTGTCATACCGGAAGCCATAACCATCGCCTGGCTTTCACCATCCAGTTCCGTACAGACCACCGGCGACACCAGTGACGGTGCATTTTCCCGGAGATAATCCAGATCCACCCGCATCAGCAAATCGCCCTTTTTCACCGAATCCCCGGCTTTCACAAAGACCTTAAAACCTTTTCCGTTTAACGCAACAGTATCAATGCCCACATGGATCAGCAAGGCAATGCCATCCGATGTCCGAAAACCAATAGCATGTTTGGTATCAAATACGAAGGAAATGGTTCCGTCCGCCGGAGCAACCACCTCGGGTTCTGTAATTTCCACACAGGCACCTTCACCAATCATGCCGCTGGAAAAGCCTTCGTCCGGTGCGGTCTGGATATCTGCGGCATTTCCCGTAAAGGGACTGTAAATTTTGTAAACCGCCTCCGGCGCCGGCGGCGTCACATTTTTATCCAGATAATCCTCCAGATTTGACTTAATAACCGTCACTTTCGGTCCATAAATAATCTGCACGCCCTCGCCTTTCTGAATCACGCCGGAAGCTCCGGTAGACTGAAGTATCTGCTTATTAACTTTTCCCCCATGATGCACCGTACATCTCAGACGGGTCGCACAGCAGTCCACATCCGAAATATTTTCCCGGCCTCCGAGACCCTGACAGATTTTTTCTGAAATTTCATCATCACCGGAGCTTTCGGCGCCGGCAATTTCACCGGACTTCCGCCGTTTATTATCCACATCGCTCCGGTGATACAGTTTTACCTCCTCCGAATCCTCACGCCCCGGTGTTTTCAAATCAAACCGCCGGATTAAAAATCCAAACAGGAAATAATAAACAACAAAATAACCGATACCGACAATCACAACCCACAGCCAGCTTGTTTTTGCATTTCCCTGTAAAATACCGAACAGAAAAAGGTCAATCAGGCCTCCGGAAAATGTCATACCTACACCGACATTAAAAATATGCATGAACATGTAAGCTGCTCCGGCAAATATACAGTGGATCACATATAACAAAGGCGCTACAAATAAGAAAGTAAATTCCAGCGGTTCTGTAATACCCGTAAGCACAGAGGTCAGTGCCGCGGATACCAAAAGCCCCTGAACCAGCTTCCGTTTTTCCGGTCTTGCCGTTTTATACATCGCCAGAGCTGCTCCGGGAAGGCCAAAAATCATCAACGGGAATTTTCCCGACATAAACCGGGTTGCGGATACGGCAAAATGCTCCACCGTCGGGTCTGCCAGCTGGGCAAAAAAGATATTCTGAGCCCCTTCAATCATACGTCCGCCCACTTCCAGTGTTCCACCGACTGCTGTCTGCCAGAAAGGAAGATAAAATACGTGATGAAGGCCAAAAGGAATCAGCGCACGTTCCATCACACCATATACCCATGTACCGAAATAACCGGAATTCAGAACAATATCTCCTACATGATAAATAGCGTTCTGAATCGGCGGCCATACAAAATACATGAGAATTCCCACCAGCGTATAAACGAGGGCGGAAATAATCGGTACAAACCGTGTACCGCCAAAAAATGACAATACCTGGGGCAGCTCAATCCGGTAAAAACGGTTGTGAAGGGCTGCAACCCCCAGGCCGACAATAATACCGCCAAAAACACCCATTTGGAGCGATGTAATACCAACTACCGATGCCGATGCCCCGGAAAGAAGATTTTCTGTGCCGCCATTGATCGTAATCATCGCACTGATGGATGCGTGCATAATAAAAAAGGCAACGGCTGCAGCCAGCGCCGCAACTTCCTTTTCCCGCCGGGCCATACCGATCGCAACGCCCATGGCAAATAAAATCGGAAGATTGGCAAAAACAATATCCCCGGCCTGTTTCATTACGGTAAACAACGCATATAAAAAGGTTCCCGGTCCCATCACCCGTATCAGGCCATAGGTCTGAAGCATCGTTTCATTTGTAAAAGAACCGCCGATGCCGAGCAAAAGACCCGCCACCGGAAGCAATGCGATCGGCAGCATAAAGGGACCGGCCTACACGCTGCAAAACACCAAAAACTTTATCTTTCATAATTCGCCTCCTACATGTTTATAGGATATTCTGAGCAGAAAGGCGAATTTTCATACATATGAAAAAAGTATTCCTGATGTTCAAGCCTACGAAATGGTTTGAACATCAGGAATACTTTTTTTAATATGTCATACTTCATTTTGTACTTCAGTCCAACTCTGTTAACATTTCCATCACCGATCATTCCGCCTCAGATGGCAGACCTGTTTTTTCTCTGGACATTTTTGCAATCCGGGTCGTTCCTCCATTTTCTGCAACATCTTTAAAAAACTCCCGGGCTTTCTGCAAATTATCATCCTCTTCTTCTATACATCCCAGTAAATACGATTTTTGAATGCGTATGAACATCTCATTATCCGGCAGATTCGACAAAACTTTTCTGAGCTGTTCTCTGTCTCCCGAAAATCTGGCCTCGTACACTTTCATTACCAGACCTATCTGTTTTAAATACTGCTTCTGCATCAAGCTCAGTCTCTTTACAGAATACCACCACTTTGCCCACTCATACTGTTCCTGACCCTCTGCCAAATCTCCGCGGGTCATTTCGTAAGATAATTTTTCAAAATCCAGCAGCATCGCCTCATATGGACTCAGCTTTGAAACCACGTTTGACAATTTTCTCAGATATTCTTCCGCTTCATCCAGATTCCCTGACAAAATGTCTGCATTAACCAGACCAAGCACTTCGCCACTGGCCATTATCGATCGTTTTTTTATTCCAATCATTTCCCGATAATATTCAGCGCAGGCTTCCGGGTCACACGCTTTCATCAGACGGCTGCTAATCACACGATTAATAGAAATCTGTACAAATAAAACAAGAAGAAGCACCGACAAAATCAGCAAAACATATCCCCACCAGTAATCCAGTGTAAAAGCTGTCAAACACAAAAGCACTAATATCTGAAGCGCTGTCATCTGACATCCTCTAATTTCTCTTATCAGCGGAATTTTCTTCACTAAGTCTTTTTCCCTGAATATATACATTAAGTGACAAATCACATCTGGAATAATCAGAATCCCACCCGTAAAAAATCCAACAATTACTGCAAGAACACCGCCAAAACGCCTGAACTATAACTCTGTTTTCGATTTTATTATACAACATGGCGCTGTTTTCTTCTACATTTTTGACTCTTTCAGCTACGTAAAATAAACCTTTCAAGCTCACAAGGGCAAAAAAATAAGAGAAACACTGATAAATTCAACGTTTCTCTCGCTTTTGTCGAGTGCCGGCGACCGGAATCGAACCGGTACGGGAGATTAGTCCCGCAGGATTTTAAGTCCTGTGCGTCTGCCTGTTCCGCCACGCCGGCAGAGTGGATGGAGAAGGATTCGAACCTTCGAAGTCGTCGACAACAGATTTACAGTCTGCCCCCTTTGGCCACTCGGGAATCCATCCATAATAGCCGATGATCGGACTCGAACCGATAACCT
>DBGCEW010000031.1:0-34216 GCA_048357495.1 Frisingicoccus sp. | reverse complement strand
ACATTACCGCCACCGATAACAACGACCTTTTTTCCTGCATGGATCGGCGTATCGTATTGCATGAACGCTTTCATCAAATTATTCCGTGTCAGAAATTCATTGGCTGAGAACACACCGTTCGCCTGTTCTCCCGGAATCCCCATAAATTTAGGAAGTCCGGCACCGGAACCGATAAATACAGCGTCAAAGCCTTCTTCATCCATCAGCTCATCCACGGTTACCGACTTGCCAATCACTACATCTGTTTCGATTTCAACGCCCAGCTTCTTTACATTTTCTACCTCGTGGGCAACCACATGATCCTTTGGCAGACGGAATTCGGGAATACCGTATACCAAAACACCGCCGGGCTGGTGAAGGGCCTCAAAAATCTTCACCTGATAGCCCATCTTTGCCAGATCTCCGGCACAGGTAAGACCTGCCGGTCCGGAACCAATAACCGCCACTTTTTCCGTCCGCTGCTCTTTTGCCTTTGGAGGCTCTACATTATTTTCAATCGCCCAGTCCGCTACAAAACGTTCCAATTTACCGATGGATACCGGATCCCCTTTGATTCCGAGGATGCATTTGCCTTCGCACTGGCTTTCCTGAGGGCATACACGGCCGCACACCGCCGGAAGGGATGAGGACTCACTGATAATTTCATAAGCCTTTTTAAAATCTCTGTTTTTCACTTCCTGAATAAATTCCGGAATATTTATCGATACCGGACATCCCTTCACACACATCGGTTTTGCACAGTGCAGGCAGCGTTCTGCCTCCGCAACAGCCTCTTCTTCGGAATATCCGAGACACACTTCTTCAAAGTTTTTTGACCGCACCAGCGGCTCCTGTTCTTTTACGGGAATTCGATTCATATTTACAGCCATTATTCTTCACCTCCGCATTGTCCGCAGCCGCCATGATGGGTATCCCCTTCAGCTTTTTTCAGAACCTGACGGCCCTCTTCTGTTTTATACATCTGCTGACGCTGCATTGCCTGATCAAAGTCTACCAAATGTCCATCAAATTCCGGTCCGTCCACACAGGCAAATTTCACTTCACCGCCCACAGTCACACGACAGGCTCCACACATTCCTGTACCATCCACCATAATCGGGTTCAGGCTGACGGTTGTCGGAATTTCCAGCTTCTTTGTCATCAGACAGGCAAATTTCATCATAATCATCGGTCCGATAACAACACAGTGGTCATACTGTTTATGCTGATTTGTAACCAAATCTTCCAGAACTTCTGTAACCAGCCCTTTAAATCCATAAGATCCGTCATCCGTAGCCACATACAGATAATCGGAGACTTCCGCCATTTCCTTCGTTAAAATTAACAGTTCCTCTGTCTTGGCCCCAATGATCACATCCACGTTAACACCGTGCTCATGAAGCCATTTGACCTGGGGATAAACCGGAGCTGCTCCCACACCACCGGCAATAAAAAGGAGTTTTTTTGCCTGAAGTGTCTCCAAATTCTCATGGATAAACTCCGAAGGATTCCCAAGCGGCCCTGTCACATCTGCAAAGCTGTCCCCCGCTTTAAGCATCGACATACGCTCTGTTGAATACCCTGCCGTCTGAAACACAATACAAATTGTTCCTTCTTCTCTATTATAATCACAAATCGTCAGTGGAATCCGCTCACCCTTTTCGTCTACTCTCACAATAATAAATTCTCCCGGCTGACAAGCCTTGGCTACCCTTGGCGCCTCAACTTCCATAAAGAAGATTTTTTCTGCCAGTTTTCTGGCCTCACGTATTTTAAACATAAATTTCCCTCCTGAAAGCCTTTGATTCTTTAACCAGCTAAAGTATCGGTTTTTTTGCTGATTATACATCTATTTCTTAAGAAATGCAAGATTAATTTATCCCTTAACAATATTTGTTATTTCCCGCCGCTGTTTTACTTTCTCATAAATTTATCCCGAAGTGCTTTGACAACCTCTTCCTCATGCATTCCCCGAGACCCTTTGACAAGAATGGCATCTCCATCGGAAACATTCTCCAGAAGCCAGTCAATGGCCTCCTTATTTGTATCAAAACTGCATACAGCGATTCCCGCCCCGGAGTCAATAATCGCTTTGGCAAGGGCCTTCATTTCCTGGCCCACTGTAATAACCATCTGAAGCAGTTCTCCGGCAATGGCTGTCCCCGTATCATAATGACACTGCCACGAAATATCACCAAGCTCAAGAATGTCCCCCAGGACTGCGATTTTCCGTCCCGGATTATCCAACTGCATTAACACATCCACACCGGACTTTACTGAAGCAGGACTTGCATTATAGCTGTCATCAATCACTTTAATTCCACGGTCCAGATGATTAATCTGCTGACGCATTGGAATCCCTTCATAGTTTCTCAGACCTTCTCTGGATACGGATGGCTCAATACCAAAATACTTCGCTACTGCAATCGCCACCAGGGCATTCTGGATATTATGAAGTCCAAGCTGACGGATAACAATTTCCTCCCTGCCTTCCGGATAAACAAGGGTAAAACAGTTTTTTCCATCTTCAATACGGATGTTTTCCCCACGGTAATCACAGCCTTCATCCGTACCAAAAAGTGTTACCGGACACTGCATCGATGCTGCCGCCTGACGGAGTAACGGGTCATCCCCATTCAGAAAAATCCGCTGCCCCTCCTTAAAATTCATGGCGATTTTCAATTTTTCTTTTAATGTATTTTCCTTTTTTCCAAACTGAGCAATATGAGCTTCGCCAATATTTGTTACAACCGCTACATCCGGCGCTGCAAAACGAACCAGATTTTCCATCTCGCCAAATTCGCTGATTCCCATCTCAACAACCGCCAGTTCCTGCCCTTTTTCCATACGGAACAGGGTCAGCGGAACACCAATCTGGCTGTTCTGGTTTCCTGCGGTTTTCATAATATGAAATCCCGTTTCCAGAGCCGCGCCGATCATTTCTTTTGTCGATGTCTTCCCGACACTGCCTGTAATTCCTACAATCGGCATAGTAAACTTCTTTCGGTACCATGCACCTAAATCCCCGAGTGCTTTCACCGTATCCTTTACCCGAATATGTACTTTATCCAGCTCTGCCACATCTCCGTGGGACATCAGTACACCGGCTGCACCCTGATCCAGTACCTGGGCAATAAACTTATGCGCATCAACCTTTTCGCCAATAATCGGTACAAACAAGCTGCCTTCTCCGGCTTCACGACTGTCTATACATATATTTTTAATTACGGTTTCCGGATTCCCCGCTACGAGCTTTCCCTGAACGGCTTCTGCAATTTCCCCTGCAGTCATTCCTTCCACTTTCATCATCCCTTCTATATAAATAAGTAAACTCTGCAATGTCAATTTTTTATTATAGCAAGAAATTGTTTACCTGTCGATAATTTCCCGGTTTTTTTACAATTCCCTTGACCCCGGCCTGCCCTTTTGTTATCCTAAATAGGAATATTTAAGAATGGGGGAACTATTGTGGAAAAAAGAGAACACTTCTCATCCAGACTCGGATTTATTCTGATTTCAGCCGGATGTGCCATTGGTCTCGGAAATGTATGGCGATTCCCATATATTACCGGTAAATACGGCGGCGCCGCTTTCGTGCTGATTTATCTGCTCTTTCTGGTCATTCTCGGATTACCGATTATGGTTATGGAATTTTCCGTCGGCCGTGCCAGCCAGAAATCCGCAGCCAGAAGTTTCCATGTCCTGGAGCCGGCAGGAACAAAGTGGCACATCACCGGATATCTTGCCATTGCCGGCAATTATCTGTTAATGATGTTTTATACGACCGTTGGCGGCTGGATGCTTTACTATGTCTATAAAATGATCCGTGGTGAATTCGGCGGACTGACACCGGATCAGGTAGGCGCTACCTTTAACGGGATGCTCGGCGATCCAAAAGCAATGACCTTATGGATGCTTATTATGGTTTTCATCTGCTTTAGTATTTGCAGTCTCGGTTTACAGAAAGGTGTGGAACGGATTACCAAAATTATGATGAGCTCTCTTTTCATCATCCTTATTATTTTATGTATACGCAGCGTCACTCTGGATGGTGCTGCAGAAGGTATCCGTTTTTACCTGATTCCTGATTTCGGAAAAATGATTGAAAACGGTATTGGCGAAGCCGTTTACGCCGCAATGGGCCAGGCATTTTTCACCCTGAGTCTTGGAATCGGTGCCATGGCCATTTTCGGAAGCTATATCAGCAAAGACCGCCGTCTCCTCGGTGAATCCGTCAATATCTGTCTTCTGGATACAATGATTGCATTGATGTCAGGCCTGGTTATCTTCCCTGCAAGCTTCGCCTTTGGCGTTGATCCGGGTGAAGGTCCCGGACTCGTCTTTGTTACCTTGCCAAATATTTTCAATCAAATGGCTGGTGGACGGCTCTTCGGTACATTATTCTTTATCTTTATGTCCTTTGCCGCTATGTCGACCATTATCGCTGTCTTCGAAAATATCATCAGCTTTTCCATTGACCTCAGACAGTGGAGCCGAAAAAAAGCAGTTATCATTAACGGCATACTGGTTATCATTCTTTCCATGCCTTGTGTTCTTGGATTTAATGTACTCAGCGGATTTGCTCCCCTTGGTGCAGGAAGTACCATTCAGGATCTGGAAGATTTTATCGTTTCCAATAACCTGCTGCCTATCGGAAGTTTATTATATCTCCTCTTCTGTACACGAAAAAGCGGATGGGGATGGAAAAACTTTATCGCTGAGGCCGATGCTGGTCATGGACCAAAATTCCCACAGTGGGCAAGAGTTTATATCACTTATATCCTGCCACTGATCGTTGTCTTCATCCTTCTTATGGGATATTGGCAGAAATTTTTTGCATAAGATAAACAAAAACCCGTTCCCGCCGAAAGCTGCACGAAGGCTTTCGGCCCGGAAACGGGTTTTTAGTTAAAACGAGACCTCAGATTTATCCGTTTTTTTCAGTCTGACTTACGCTATTCACCAATTTATACGTCCGTCTTATCCCACTCCGCCGTTTTTGACGGTGTCTGTCTATCCATTTACTAATTTCACGCACTTCTTTTTCTAAATGAGTTACCCGAACTGCGATCAATTCTTCTTCATTTGTAATTTTCAATGCCTCGTGCAGCTTCCTATGTAAATCTACATGAGCTTCTGCAATAATTCTTATACCATGAATGACCTCATTATCCAAAGTCACCTGAATGGCATGTACCGAAGATTTTAAATCCTGTATATCGGATCGCATCTCTCCATTCTCTGCCTGCAGCTTTTTGATATCTTCCCTCATTGCTCTGTTTTCCGTCTGAAGTTCCTGAACATCCGCTCTGACTTCTTTCATCTCTGTCTGAAGCTCCTGGATGTCCACTCTGACTTCTTTCATCTCCGTCTGAAGCTCCTGGATGTCCGCTCGGACTTCCTTCATCTCCGTCTGAAGCTCCTGGATGTCCGTTCTGACTTCTTTCATCTCCGTCTGAAGCTCCTGAATATCTGCTCTGACTTCCTTCATCT
Source organism: Frisingicoccus sp. (assembly GCA_048357495.1). Taxonomy (GTDB): domain Bacteria; phylum Bacillota; class Clostridia; order Lachnospirales; family Lachnospiraceae; genus Frisingicoccus. The sequence goes on along the minus strand of DBGCEW010000031.1, from coordinate 28,744 downwards.
CCGTCTGAAGTTCTTTAACATCCGCCTGCACATTAAGCACTGTCGTCAATATGACCTGTAACATTTCTGTATCCTGCGTTTTTCTTCCCTCCTTTGAACCATGATTGGATACTTTTATTATACCTCCCTGTCATTTATAATTCAAATACCTTTCAAAAAATCGTTCGACATAATATGACAAAAACCAGCCCTCACCGAAAGCTGTAAAAAAACCTCCGGAGGGAGCTGGTCTTTAATAGAATGATTCCTGAATCAACTTATACTATATTCCCCATCTTTTGTACATTGAATACAGCTTTCAAAAAAAGCTTTCGATGCCCGGACAAGGTATTCGATATCTTTTGTTCCTGCCGTTTCATACGCAGAATGCATTGCCAGCTGGGCAAGGCCGATATCCACCGTATTCATCGACAACTGGGTATTTGAAATATTTCCCAGTGTAGAACCTCCAATGATATCCGACCGGTTAAAAAATGTCTGATACGGTACCCCGGCTTTTTTACAAATCTGTTTAAACAGGGCTGCGGATATGGCATCGGTTGTATATTTTTGATTGGCATTATATTTAATAACAATGCCTTCGTTCATATATGGACGGTTTACCAAATCGGATTTCTCCATATAATTCGGATGGGCTGCATGGGCGTTATCTGCAGATACCATAAAACTTCCTGCCAGAAGCCGTTGAACTTCTTTATGCTCCAATCCGGACTCGTAACAAATACGTGTAACGGTTGTCCGCATAAAATCAGAAGCAGCCCCCTGTTTTGTCGTGCTTCCAACCTCTTCGTTATCCAGAACTGCCAGCACTGGTACACTGTCATAATGTTCCAGATTCAGAAATCCTTTCATCGAACTGAACACACACTCCAGGTCGTCCAGACGGGCAGAGGAAATATAAGCATCATCCGGCCCCCATATACAGCCTGGAACTCTTGGATACAGAAACAGATCATGACTGACAACAGACGCCGCATCCACCCCTGCCGCTTCAGCAACCCGGTTCATAAAGGTTCCTTCGGCCTGTTCATCGCCAAAAAGCGGCAGCAAGTCCTTCTGGGCGTTATATTTATGCCCCTCCTCATTGACGCTCCGGTTCATATGAATCGCCAAATTCGGAATCAATAGTGTATCCCGGTCCATGTTTACCAGATGTGTAGTAATTTTCCCATCTTCTTCTGTCACCACACGGCCGGCCACCGACAGCGGACGGTCAAACCAGGTGGACATCAGCATGCCGCCATATTTTTCAACATTCAATTTAATGTACTTTTTTGCTACCGGAATTTCCGGATTTTCTTTAATTTTAAAGCATGGCGAATCACTGTGACTGGCCATAATATGAAATCCGGAAATGTGTTCCGGCATATAAAAGGCAATTACCGAAGATCCGTTCCGCGTCACATAATAACGACCTCCGGCCTCCAGTTCCCATTCACCGCTTTCCTGAAGCTTCACAAATCCTTCCTTATCCAATATTTGTCTTACATTGTCCGTGACATGAAAACACGTCGGACTTTTTCTTATAAACTCAATTAATTCTCTGGACACACACTCCTGCATTTTTTCCTCCTTCACAGTCCTGTCTGATTTCAGGCTTTATCCAGCCCATTGCCCGCAGAGCGGTTGCCTTCCAGTGTTACCGCCGGCATATTGCCATATTCCTTCATCATTTTTTTATACTTTGTAAGAATAAATACATCCGCCGAAAATGCCAGTGACGGCAGCTTATCCATATCTTCAACAGAAAACCATCCGGCTTCAACAATATCATCCCCCGGTGTCAACACACCGTCACCACTGTAATGGGCAATCAGCACCACGACCAGTGAATGCACGCCATTTGGAAAATGATTGGAAATTACATTGATAATCCCGTCCGGAGCCACCGTAATTCCCGCTTCTTCCTGAACCTCCCGGACAGCCGCCTCCAAATAGGTTTCGTTATATTCCACATACCCGCAGGGCAGACACCATTTTCCCGGATATATTGAATCGTCGCCTCTTTTTCCCAATAATATACGTCCGTCATCATTGACAATAAGCACTGCAATACACGGATATGGGTTTTTATAATGAATATATCCGCAGGAAGTACATTTTTGCCGAAGATTTTCCCCTTCAACGAAATCTTCACACTTCGAACCACACTTTATACAAAACATCGTTACCTCCTGAGTCTTCTGTTAATAATATTTTATCGTTACCTGTTTTCCAAAATGCTCCATAACCTCTTTCAGCTGAACAACAAGATTTTTCCGCACACTGATATCAAAGAGCTGATTATCCTCATAATTGGCCTGATTATTCGCTTTTCCGACAAAAAGATTCAGCTCTGTACACTCCTCAAGTAAAATCCGGGCCAGCTTCGCCCCTCCATTGTCACCGTCCAGCGCTTCAAAAAAATCCCCGTCGATATCTCCGGCGTCAAACTGTTTCAATAATTTGCAGGCATAACTCATCGTCAGAACACCTTCGGTCACCAAATCAATTCCCCGGATATTGGCTGTCGGCGGGATATCTTTTGTCCCGTCATTATTATTTGTCATTGTCTGTTTTAAATATGCCGCTGCAATATGACTGGTTGTTCCTCCGCAAAGGATTTTTTTACCGTCCATTTTCATAAAATCCTTCATCACGTGTTCATCATCCGATTTTTTCTCCGGCGGCCCGGTAAAAATATTGACAATCTGCCGCTGAATGACCCGTGTCACCGCCACCGTCGTATCATCCCCCGGGCGCTGCTGATATAAATCATCACAGGCCTGGCTGAGAAGGGCCGCAATCCGCGCCGCCGATTTTGTTTCCCTGACACATTTCAGCGTATACTCTGCCATACTTTCCCATGTCCAGCCAAAATTTAACAATTCACCGACACCGGCATAAATCGTTCCGTCACTCATAAGTACAAAGCAATCGTCCGGCTGGACTCTGAAGCGGTATTCCCGGATTTTCCTGCCGCTGATTTCCCGGATATTTTCAGGCATTTTCACCAATGCCCTGTTTCGTACAAAAATGCATGCCGGATTGTCAAATTCCACCAGATAGGCGTCACCGCTATGAAAAATCTGAAGAATACTGAAGGTGGAATAGGATACATTCCGCACTCTGCATACAGGCAGGGTGCTGGCCAGAGTCTCAACCGCCTCTTCGATCGGTTCTCCCTTTAAAAACATGGTTCCAAGTATTTTGGATGCCATTGTTGCCAGGATATTGGCTTTAACACCGCTTCCCATGCCATCGGTCAGAATCACAATATCCGAATCCTCTGTTTTCAGGATTTCCACCTTGTCGCCACACAATTCCTCATCGTGTTTATTCAGACTTTTCCATGATACATCAATACTGACGTTCATTTTACACCAACCTTCCGTCCTTCTTTTTTTCATCCTCCAGAATGGACCGTTTGAGCTGATTCAGCGTTGCCTTTGTTTCCGCCGTTGTTTCTCCGAGAAGTCCGGCAATTTCCTGGGCTACCATCATCTGTTTATCAATGACCATCTGGGCAGCCTCTACCGTCTGCATTTTCAACTGATACTGATGCTCAAGTTCCTTCTCTTCACTGGTAATATCCTGCATAATCACAAGCAGCGCATCCTGGCTGTCCATATAAACCGCCGACAACAGCACCGTAATTCCATAAGGCCTTAAATCCATTTTTTTCCGGTGAATCGGTATATGATCCGCCAGAACGCCTTCAAAAACATCACTTTCCATATATTCAAAAATATACCGTCCGACCGCTTCGGATTTTGAAACCCCGAAAATCATTTCTGATTTACGGTTAAACTCGGAAATAACCATATCCTCCCGAAGGACAAAAATCCCATTTGGCGTCTCATCCATAACCAGATTTGACATAGACCTGGCCTGATCGTAGGTATGAGGAAGGCACATTTCCAGCTCTGCCTTTCCCTGGAATACTGCCACCGCTTTTTCCCGGCAGCTTGTATAACCGCAGGCACCGCAGTTCAGCTCCTGATCCCGGTTATATTTTCCCGTAGCTTTAAGAATCTCCTGAATCTGTCCCTCTGTCGGCATCCGGTCATCCCTTTTTCGGGAATAAAAAGTCTTTGCCATTGGTACCATCGATGCCTCTTTTTCCGATTCTGCAGGGGCATATTCAATCTGATCTTCAATATGAAACCGGGCCCGGTATCTGGAAAAATCCATTTTGGAGGTCGCCGGGCCTTTAATGCAGCCGCCCTCGCACATATTCATTTCTATGAAACAGCCGTGAATTTCCCCGGCCTCCATTGCATCCAGCAATTCCCGGCAGTTTTCAATCCCATCCACAAAAAGTTTCCGATATTTTTCCGGCTGCTCCGAAGCCATTACCGACTGAATGACCCCCCGGCTGACCGGATAAAGCCGGTTGACTTTTGGATTTGGATTGGACATCGGCCGCGGCTCACACTGATCCAGTACAATCCCTTCTGCCTGCATCCACTCCTTCAGCTCCCCAAAATGAATCACTGCATCGATAGCTCCCTCTGTCCGGTCATCTTCTTCCGCCTCTTCCTTTTTCGCCACACAGGGACCAAGGAAAACAACCTTTGTATCTTCACCATAAATTTCTTTGATCAGCCGCCCGTGAGCAACCATCGGAGATACTACCGGCGCCATCGACGGCACCAGAGACGGATAGTGTTTTTCAATCAGATCGTTCACACTCGGACAACAGGTCGTAATCACATTGTCCATCTGTCCTTCTCCAAGAATTCGGGCATATTCCGCCGTCACAAGGGCGGCTCCTTCTGCCGTCTCGCGCACTGCAGAGAATCCCAGACGCATCAGTCCGTCCACAACCTGCCCCGGCATTTTATAATCCATAATTCCCAGATAAGACGGCGCAATGGACACGACAACTTTCTGCCCGGAACGAATATAGCCTTTCACCGAATCCAGATCACTGACAAAGGTTTTGGCATTCTGAGGACAGACTTCCAGACATTTCCCACATAGAATACAATATTCCTTCATAATCTCCGCCTGGGCATTTTTAATCCTGATGGCCTTTACTGAGCAGGAACGGACACATTTATAGCAATGCTTACAGCTCGCATTTTTAAAATCAATAATCTTCACAAAATCCCCCCCATAATAAAAGTCCCGCCCGCCGCCGCGGACAGGACTTCCTATCGCATCTTAATTTTGATTAATACGCCGTTTTATATAAGTTGTATGAAGTACCTCATGGGCCTTATGACTTCCCGGTTCTCCGAAATATTCACTGTAAATCTTCTTAATAGAAGGATTCTCGTGAGACTTCCGGATTGCCTTTGCCGCATCATTATCATAGAGCACCTTTGCACGGAGGGCCTGCACATCCACCGTATTACGGACAACGCCGGACACCTGCGGCTGACCGCCGCCGTTCACACAGCCGCCCGGACATCCCATGATCTCAATAAAGTGATACTCGGCTTCACCGGCTTTTATCTTTTCCAGAAGCTCTCTGGCATTGCCAAGCCCGGAGGCCACAGCAACTTTCACATCCATGCCTGCCACATGATAAGAAGCTTCTTTAATCCCCTGGGTTCCTCGAACATCCGTGAAATTCAGGTCTGTCAGGGGTTCTCCGGTCAGCGTTTCCACAGCCGTACGAAGCGCTGCCTCCATAACGCCTCCGGTAGCGCCAAAGATTACCCCGGCACCGGTGGATTCGCCCAGTGGATCATCAAAGCCTTCATCCGGAAGATCATTAAACCGGATACCTGACCGTTTGATCATACGTGCCAGTTCTCTGGTCGTCATGGAATAATCCACATCCGGTACACCGGCTGCACTTTCATCCGGACGTCCGATTTCAAATTTCTTTGCCGTACATGGCATAATGCTGACACTGACAATTTTCTTCGGATCAATGCCCATCTTCTCTGCATAATAGGTCTTTAAAACCGCCCCAAACATCTGCTGTGGTGACTTGCAGGAAGAAAGATTTTCTGTCATATCCGGGAAGTAATGCTCACAATATTTAATCCACCCCGGTGAACAGGAAGTGATCAGCGGAAGTACGCCCCCATTCTGAACCCGGTCGAGGAATTCATGGGCTTCTTCCATAATCGTCAAATCTGCACTGAAATCGGTATCAAATACCTTATCAAAGCCCAGTCTCCGAAGAGCTGCCGCCATCTTTCCTTCCACATCGGTGCCGATCGGATACCCGAATTCCTCACCGAGACCTGCACGGACCGCCGGCGCTGTCTGTACACAGACATATTTCTCCGGATCCGCAATGGCCTCAAGCACCTCGTCAATGGCGTCTTTCTCACGAAGCGCCCCTGTTGGACAGACCGCAATACACTGACCACAGGATACACAGCTTGTCTCTCCCAGCCCCATATTAAAGGCGGAACCAATATACGTTTTAAAGCCACGCTCATTGGCTCCGATCACACCGATTCCCTGAACCTTTTCACAAACGGCAACACAGCGTCTGCAAAGAATACATTTGCTGTTGTCCCGGATCATATGAACTGCGGAATCGTCAATATCACATTCCAGCATTTCGCCGTCATATTTATGTTCATCCGTCACACCAAGATCCCGGCAAAGCTGCTGCAATTCACAGTTGCCGCTGCGAACACAGGAAAGACATTCCTTCTTATGATTTGAAAGAAGAAGCTGCAATGTCTTTTTCCGCGATTCCAATACCTTTGGTGTATTTGTCCACACTTCCATGCCTTCATTTATCGGATACACACAGGCCGTCACTAAGCTTCTGGCCCCTTTGACCTCTACAACACACATACGGCATGCGCCGATTTCATTAATCTCTTTTAAATAGCATAACGTAGGTATTTCAATCTGTGCCAGTCTGGCAGCCTCAAGAATGGTAGAGCCAGCAGGTGCAGTGACATTCATGCCGTTAATTTTAATTGTAATATCTGCCATTTTTCTCGCCCTCCATTACTCTTTATAAATTGCACCAAAGCGGCATTTTTCCATACATGCGCCACACTTGATACATTTATCCTGGTGAATCATATGCGGTTCTTTTACCTTGCCTTCGATAGCGCCTGCCGGGCAGGTTCTTGCACACAATGTACATCCCTTACACTTGTCCGCATCAATATGATACGAAAGAAGGGCTTTACATACACCTGCCGGACATTTTTTGTCAACGACATGGGCAACATATTCATCCCGGAAATAACGGAGCGTTGATAATACCGGATTCGGCGCCGTCTGTCCAAGACCGCAGAGGGCGTTATCTTTAATATAATAAGCCAGTTCTTCCAGACGATCCAGATCTTCCAAAGTGCCCTGGCCATTGGTAATCTTTTCAAGGATCTCATACATACGTTTTGTGCCGACACGGCATGGCGTACACTTGCCACAGGATTCATCCACCGTAAATTCAAGGAAGAACTTTGCGATATCTACCATACAGTTATCTTCATCCATAACGATCAGCCCACCGGAACCCATCATGGAACCAATTTCAAGCAGATTATCATAATCAATCGGAATATCAAAGTATTCTTCCGGAATACATCCGCCGGACGGACCGCCGGTCTGAGCTGCCTTAAATTTCTTTCCATTCGGAATGCCGCCGCCGATTTCTTCAACAACGGTACGCAGTGTTGTTCCCATCGGAATCTCCACAAGTCCTGTATTATTAATCTTGCCTCCAAGGGCAAAAACCTTTGTTCCTTTGGATTTTTCAGTTCCCATAGAAGCAAACCATTCCGCACCGTTTAAAATAATCCGAGGAATATTGGCATAGGTTTCCACGTTGTTTAAAATCGTCGGCTGTTCAAAAAGTCCCTTCACTGCCGGGAATGGCGGTCTCGGTCTCGGTTCCCCGCGATTTCCTTCAATAGAGACCATCAGCGCGGTCTCTTCACCGCAGACAAAGGCGCCGGCTCCCAGACGCAGCTCAATATCAAAATTAAAACCGGTACCAAAAATATCTTTGCCGAGAAGGCCATACGCTCTGGCCTGTTCAATGGCAATCTGCAAACGTTTTACAGCAATCGGATATTCGGCACGGACATAAATATATCCCTGATCCGAGCCAATCGCATAACCGGCAATAGCCATGGCCTCAAGAACAACATGAGGATCTCCTTCCAGCACCGAACGGTCCATGAATGCTCCCGGATCCCCTTCATCCGCATTACAACAGACATATTTCTGAACTTCTCCCCGGTTAGAAGAAGCAAATTTCCATTTCAGTCCCGTCGGGAATCCGGCACCGCCTCTTCCCCGGATGCCACTGTCCAGAATCGTCTGAATAACGTCGTCTGGTGTCATCTCCGTAAGCACACGTCCCAGGGCCTCATACCCTCCGGTACCGATATATTCATCAATCTCTTCCGGGTTGATCACACCGCAGTTTCTCAAGGCAATACGGTGCTGTTTCTTATAAAAATCTGTTTCGGCAAGGGATTTAATGCCTTCATCTGTCACCGTCTCATCGTAAACAAGACGTTTTACAACGCGGCCTTTAAGGAAATGTTCGCTGACAATTTCCGGAATATCTTCCTCCTTCACCATGGAATAAAATACCGCATCCGGATAAACAACCATAATCGGTCCCAATGCGCATAAACCATGACATCCGGTCTGTACGACAGCAACTTCCTCAGTCAGTCCCTGTTTTCCAATTTCTTCTTTTAATGTGTCTAAAATCCGCTGGCTCCCGGAGGAAGTACATCCCGTTCCGCCACACACCAAAACATGGGTACGATACATAGATACAACCTCCTGACTATAATTGTGTTTCGTTTAATGTATATTTCGACAGAACATGTCCCCGGACAATATGCTGTTCAAGCATTTCCAGCGCCTTTTCCGGATTCATCTTCACGTAAGTTACCTTTTCTTTTCCCGGTTCCAGTACTTCCACAATCGGTTCGTACTGACAAAGTCCAATGCATCCGGTCTGGGTCACGACCACATTACTCAGCCCTTTCTTCTGCACTTCGTCGGACAATGTATTTAACACCGGTCTGGCCCCGCTGGCAATACCACAGGTCGCCATGCCGACGATAATCCGTGTCTGGCCTGCGTCCTCGGAGCGATAACCGACTTTCCCCTGCATCTTCTCACGAATAGCCCTTAATTCTTCAAGCGATTTCATATTGCTACCTCCATATCACAGAATGGCTCCGCCATCCACATCCATTTTATTCTCATCCAAATATTCTTTCATATACTGGGATACTTCCGGTGTATCCAGAGGAATATCCCCAAGGATTTCTCTCATCTCCCGGGTATCCAGCACAAATTTCCGGTTATCATACCTGTAAAGATACCGGAAATCCGTTTCCGGATGGCAACGGATCAGCGTATATATTGTACTGTTAATATCCCCTAACGGCATCCGGTCAATATGATCCAGCACAAATTCTGCCCGAACCTCCGTTCCTGCACTGACTTCCGACGTAATACCGAAATCTCCGCCGGTACTCAGCGCTGCCAGTTTAAAAAACGGAATCCCCAGCCCGACCTTTCGGGTCTTACGGGTTGTAAAAAAAGGATCCTCGACTCTGGCAAGCTGTTCTTTGTCCATACCGCAGCCATCATCCCTGACCGTCACATACAGTCTGTTCGCCTTTGTATCAATTTCCACAAAGATTTCCACAAGAGACGCCTTTGCCCGGGTCGAGTTCTCTGCCACATCCAGAATATTTAATGAAATTTCCGTCATCATAATGATTTATTCGTATTTTGCAAGAATGCCCGGAATATCATCCACAGACAGGCGTCCGTAAACTTCATCATTCACCATCATCACCGGTGCCAGACCACAGGCTCCCACGCACCGACAGGCATCCAGAGAAAACTTTCCATCCGGCGTACACTCGCCGCCGACAATCCCCAGCAATTCCATAAGCTTATTATAAATGTCTCCTGATCCCTTGACATAACACGCCGTTCCAAGACAAACAGAAATCTGATAACGTCCTTTTGGATTTAATGCAAACTGTGAATAAAAAGTCGCAATACCATAAATTTTTTCCAGAGGCACATGCAGCTCATCGGAAATCATTGTCTGAACTTCAATCGGCAGATATCCATAAATATCCTGGGCTCTCTGCATAATTGGCATAAGGGCACCCTTTTCCCCTTCAAGTTCATGAATCACCGAAAGCAGCTCTGCCTTCTGTTCTTCGGTTCCGTTAAACGGAACACTCTGTTTCTTTGAATCCAAATCAATCACCCCTTAACTAGAATCTGGTACTTTATTATATCACCATTTTTTACAAACTTCTATATTTTTTACCGCTTTTTATGTTCAATTTTACTAATTTTATGATATACTTATAGTTATATGATAATTTTTAGAGTCAGGAGGATCGCTATGACTGTTCAATCCATAAAAAAATTGCTGCAAGCCGACATACTCACCGGCGATGAAGGTCTTAATCGGGAGGTTTTTACCGCCTGCGGTTCAGATATGATGAGCGATGTCCTTGCCCATGTTGATGACCAAACCGTACTGATTACCGGTCTTTGCAACCCCCAGGTACTGCGAACCGCAGAAATGATGGATATTGTCTGCGTGATCATGGTTCGGGACAAAAAACCCGATCCGGATATGATACAGATGGCCATAGACCGGAACATCTGCCTGCTCACTACCCCGCTGCCTATGTTTACATCCTGCGGCCTTCTTTTTGAAGCCGGACTGAGAGGGGGGACCCGTATTGGAAAATAGTATCATGTCTCTGAAATACACAATTTCTCCTGCGGATTTTACCCGTGCCGGTGAAGCCAGCAGTGACGTAAAGAATAAATTAAAGAAACTGGATGTCCCGCCTGCCATCGTCCGCAAGGTTGCCATCGCCATGTATGAAGGCGAAATCAATATGGTTATCCATGCCAATGGCGGTGAGATCACCGTGGATATTACGCCGGAGTCCATTATCATGCAACTTAAAGATGTGGGCCCGGGAATTGCTGATATTGATAAAGCCATGCAAGCTGGCTATTCCACTGCCCCGGATCAGGTCCGTTCTCTGGGCTTTGGCGCCGGAATGGGCCTTCCCAATATGAAAAAAAATTCAGATACGATGGACATTCAGACCGTTCTCGGACAGGGGACTACGGTAACTATGACTGTAAATATGCCTGAATAGATAAACCTGACTTATAAAACCGACGAAAGGATGGTGTGTTTATGGAAGATAATAAATTTTTTCACTCCGTCTATTTGAATAAAGATTTGTGCAATGGCTGTATCAATTGTATTAAACGCTGCCCTACCCAGGCAATCCGGGTGCGCAAGGGCCGCGCGGTGATTACCAGCCAATATTGTATTGACTGTGGCGAATGTATCCGCATATGCAGCCACCACGCAAAACGCAGTCATTATGACTGCCCGGATATTCTTGGAAACTACAAATATACCGTGGCGCTTCCGGCCCCTTCCCTCTACAGTCAGTTCAATAACCTCGATGATATTAATATCGTCCTGACCGCTCTGATTCATATGGGATTTAATGATGTCTACGAAGTGGCCTCCGCTGCCGAAATCGTTTCGGAAGCCTCCCGGAAATATGTGGCCGAACATCAGGATCGGTGGCCGGTTATCAGTACCGCCTGTCCTTCGGTAGTCCGTCTGATCCGTGTCCGCTTTCCAAATCTGATCGACCACCTTCTGCCGATTAATCCGCCGGTGGAGGTTGCCGCAAGACTGGCCCGTAAATATGCTATGCAGAAAACCGGCCTTTCATCCGAAGATATTGGAATTATTTTCATTTCACCCTGCCCGTCAAAGGTCACCTATGCCAAATCGCCCCTCGGCGTTGCAAAAAGCGAAGTGGACGGTGTTCTTGCGATCAAGGATATCTATCCGATGCTCCTTCCGCTGATGATGTCCGCCAAAGCGGAACCCATGGATTTAGCCCGTGCCGGCCGTATTGGTGTGGGCTGGGGAAGTAACGGCGGCGAATCTGCGGGAATCATTACAGACAGCTATCTGGCAGCCGATGGGATTGAAAATGTCATCCGCGTACTGGAAGATCTCGAAGACGAAAAATTCACTAATCTGTCTTTTATTGAATTGAACGCCTGTGACGGCGGCTGTGTCGGCGGCGTTCTGACCGTTGAAAATCCTTATGTAGCTCAGGCAAAACTGAAACGTCTGAACCGCTACCTTCCGGTTTCCGTCACCCACGCTCCGCCGGACTTGTCTGACGATGAAATCAACTGGACAGAGGACGTCGAATATCTTCCGGTTTACCGCCTCGGCTCTTCCATGAAAGAAAGTCTGATGATGATGAACCGTGTAGAACGTCTCTGTCAGAAATTTCCGGGACTGGACTGCGGTTCCTGCGGCGCCCCTACCTGTAAAGCGTTGGCAGAAGATATCGTTCGCGGAAAAGCCAACGAAACCGACTGTATTCACATTCTGAAAGACCATATCCATTCCCTGACTTCCAGCGTCAATTCTCTCGTAAGCAGCGCTCCGGCCAACGAAGTCAAGGGCAACGATTACCGATACATATTTAAACAGTACCTGCGTAAAATCCTTTCAGATATGTCCATGCTGGACGCCACACTGAATCCGTCAAAAGACGATGAAGAGGAGGAGGATTAAACATGACTGTCAAAGATTTAATGGATATGCATCTTTTTGAACTGAAAAATCCGGGAGATACTTCGGATTCAGAACGTGAAATTACCCAGCCCTTTTGCTGTGATCTTTTAAGTGTTGCCATGGGAAAAGCACCTGCCGGTTGTGCCTGGGTGACTGTTATGGCAAATATAAATACTCTGGCTGTCGCATCCCTGGCCGATGCTGCCTGTGTGATTCTGGCAGAGGATACTCAGATTGACGATGTAACCCTTCAAAAAGCGGTTCAGCAGGGAATCACTCTGTTTTCAACACCGATGCCGATTTTTGAGGCCGCGCTGAGTATTTATAAAGCGCTGAATCCGTGATTCATCTGACCTATGACCTTCACATCCATTCCTGCCTCTCCCCCTGTGGAGATAAGGATATGACTCCGGCTAATATTACCGGCATGGCCGCCGTCAAAGGCCTGGATGTGATTGCCGTCACTGACCATAATTCCTGTAAAAACTGCGGCCCGGTGCTGAAAGCCGCCGAAGGCTATGGAATTACTGCCATTCCCGGCATGGAGCTGTGTACCGAGGAGGAGGTCCACGTTGTCTGTCTCTTCCCTGATTTATACGCAGCTATGGATTTTGATCGTTATGTCTACTCAAAAATGCTTCAAATTCCAAATCGTGAGGAAATTTTCGGTGAACAGCTTCTCTATAATGAAAATGATGAGATTATCGGCAAAGAACCAAATCTCCTGATCTGCAATACCGGCATCCGCTTCGATGACGTTTTTGATCTGGTGGAAGAACGCAAAGGTCTGATGCTTCCGGCCCATATCGATAAAACTGCCAACAGCCTGATTGCAAATCTTGGATTCATCCCGCCGGACAGCCGTTTCACCTGTGCCGAGTTCAAAGATTTATCCCGCCTTCCCGAACTTCGGGGCGAAAATCCCTACCTGAATCACTGCCACATCCTCACCAACTCCGATGCCCATTATCTGGAGCATATTCATGAACCGGAGTTTCATATTTCTGTAAAGGGCACTGCCATCCAGGATATTCTGGAATCTCTAAAAACTTATAAATAATACTTGACAAATATTTTTATGTTTTTTACGATATGTTAGATATCTGACCACCTGATATCTAACATATTTTTTTATTATGGAAGGAGGCTATAAAAAACGAAATATCGCATACCTTTTTCCAGATTCGGAAAAACAAAAAATACAATATCACATTTACAATTTACAGGAGGTATCTTATGATTAAACGCTTGATGCACAGTATACGGGAATATAAAAAAGATTCCCTCCTTGCACCGGTCTTTGTCAGTATGGAAGTCATTCTGGAGGTCATCATTCCTTTATTAATGGCCCATCTCATCGACTTTGGCATTGATGCCGGAAACATGAACTACATATGGAAAATGGGACTTGCCCTTATTATTTCTGCCCTCATTTCCCTGTGCTTCGGATTTTTATCCGGACGAAGTGCGGCGATTGCCTCATCCGGCTTTGCAAAAAATCTCCGAAAGGATATGTATTATAATGTACAGAACTTTTCTTTTTCAAATATTGATAAGTTTTCCACAGCGAGTATTGTCACCCGCCTGACGACGGATATTACAAATGTCCAGAATGCTTATCAGATGATCATCCGGCTGGCTGTCCGCTCCCCGATCATGATGATCTGTGCTGTTTTTATGGCTTTTCAGGTTTCACCGGAACTGGCATGGATTTTCCTTGTCTGCATCCCGTTTCTTGGAATTGCCCTTTACTTTATCATGTCCAGAACACATCCCATTTTCGAACGGGTTTTTAAAACCTATGACCAGTTAAACAATGTTGTTCAGGAAAATCTTCACGGTATTCGCGTTGTTAAATCCTTCGTCCGTGAGGATTACGAAATCCATAAATTTTCCAAAATTTCCGAAAGTATTTATCAGGACTTCAGCCGTGCCGAAAAAAATCTGGCCTTCAATATGCCGGTCATGCAGATCTGTGTCTATGGCTGTATGCTTTTTATCTCCTGGTTCGGTGCCCGCCTGATTATCGCTTCCGGCAATAACAGCGCTGTCGGTTTAAGTACCGGTGAACTGATGAGTCTCTTCACTTATCTTATGCAGATTTTAATCAGTCTCATGATGCTCTCTATGGTATTTGTTATGATTACCCTGTCCAGAGCTTCCGCCGAACGTATCGTGGAAATTCTGGATGAAACACCGGATATTACTACCGGCGAAAATCCGGTCATGTCCGTTTCTGACGGTTCCATTGATTTTTGTGATGTAGATTTCAGCTATTCCAAAAAACCGGATAAGCTCTGCCTGAAAAATATCAATCTCCATATTGAGTCAGGTGAAACCGTCGGCATTATCGGCGGCACCGGTTCTTCAAAATCCAGCCTGGTCCAGCTCATTCCACGGCTTTACGATACAACCTCCGGCCATGTCCGTGTCGGAGGTATAGATGTCAGAGACTATGACCTGGAAATTCTTCGTGACAACGTTGCCATGGTCCTTCAGAAAAATGTTCTTTTTTCAGGAACTATTAAAGAAAATCTTCGCTGGGGCAACGCCAATGCCACCGACGAAGAATTAATCCATGCCTGTAAGCTCGCTCAGGCCGATGATTTTATCCAAACCTTCCCTGACGGATATGATACCTATATCGAACAGGGAGGAACCAATGTATCCGGTGGGCAGAAGCAACGGCTGTGCATTGCCCGTGCGCTTCTGAAAACGCCGAAAATTCTCATTATGGATGATTCAACCAGCGCTGTCGATACAAAAACCGACGCACTGATCCAGCAGGCTTTCCTCAGGGAAATTCCAAATACCACAAAAATCATTATTGCTCAGCGGATTTCCTCCATCGAACATGCGGATAAGATTCTCGTTATGGACAATGGTGAAATCCATGGCATCGGCACTCATGAAGAACTGCTCAAAACCGATGAAATTTATCGTCAGGTTTACTGCTCCCAGGTGAAAGGAGATGACACCCATGCATAAAAAACCAAAATTTTCCCCGGACACCACAAAACGGCTTTTATCTTATATCGGTCATTATAAGCTGCGTTTTATCTTTGTTTTAATCTGTATTTTTATCAGTGCTCTGACCAGTGTCGCTTCCTCACTCTATCTGCAGACACTGATTGATGACTACATTACGCCGCTTCTGATGGAATCCAGCCCGGTCTTTGATAAACTGCTGAGATCAATTCTGACCATGGCCTGCATCTACACTGTGGGAATTTTGGCAACACTGCTTTACAACCGTATCATGGTCTCTATTGCCCAGGGTGTTCTGAAAGAAATCCGTGACACAATGTTTGCCCATATGCAGACGCTGCCGATTAAATACTTTGACACCCATACCCATGGCGATATCATGAGTTACTATACCAACGACACCGATACACTGCGTCAGATGATTTCTCAGAGTATTCCTCAAATGTTCTCATCTCTGATTACGGTTATATCTGTCTTTTTCGCCATGCTCGCTGTCAACTTCTGGCTGACTCTGACGGTTGTTCTATTTGTCGCTTTCATCCTGAAAATCACAAAAATCATTGCCGGCAACAGCAGTACCTACTTTATACGCCAGCAAGCTTCCATCGGTGATATCAACGGTTATATTGAGGAAATGATCCATGGCCAGAAGGTCATCAAAATTTTCTGCCATGAAGAAGCCGCCAAGGATGCATTTAATCAGAAAAATGAAAGCCTCTGTGCAGATGCCACCTCTGCCAACATGTTTGCCAATATCCTCATGCCGGTCATGATGAACCTCGGAAATCTTCAATATGTCTGCGTTGCCATTATCGGGGGTATTCTTGCCATTAACGGTATCAACGGACTGACCCTCGGAGCTATTGCCTCCTTCCTTCAGCTTACAAAATCCTTTAACGGCCCGATCAGCCAGATTTCTCAGCAGCTCAATGCCGTCATCATGGCCCTGGCCGGTGCGGAACGTATTTTTAAGCTCATGGACGAATCCTCTGAAACGGATGAGGGTACCGTGACCCTGGTCAATGCCCGTTATAAAAACGGTAAGCTGGAAGAAACGGACCATCGAACAAGTCTCTGGGCCTGGAAATCGCCGCAGCCCGACGGCAGCTTCACTTACACGGAATTACAGGGGGATGTCCGTTTCCATGATGTGGACTTCGGTTATACCGAAGATAAAATAGTACTTCACGATATCACCCTCTATGCGGAACCGGGACAGAAAGTTGCTTTTGTCGGTGCTACCGGTGCCGGCAAAACAACGATCACAAACCTGATCAACCGTTTCTATGATATTGCCGACGGTAAAATTCAATACGATGGCATCAATATCAATACCATTAAAAAGGACGATCTCCGCCGTTCACTCGGTATCGTTCTTCAGGAAGTTAATCTGTTTACCGGAACGGTCATGGAAAATATCCGTTATGGCAATCCGGAGGCCACGGACGAGGAATGTATCGCTGCCGCAAAGCTGGCCAATGCAGACAGCTTCATACGCCGCCTGCCTCAGGGCTATCAGACGGTTCTCTCCGGTGACGGCGAAGGACTGTCTCAGGGACAGCGCCAGCTCATTTCCATTGCACGTGCTGCTGTGGATGACCCTCCTGTCATGATTCTCGATGAAGCCACATCTTCCATCGATACCCGCACAGAAGCCATTGTCCAAAAGGGCATGGATGGTCTGATGCTCGGACGTACGGTCTTTGTTATTGCCCACCGTCTTTCCACCGTTCAAAACTCGGATGTCATCATGGTTCTTGAACAGGGACGTATTATCGAACGAGGTTCCCATGAGAACCTCATTGCCGAAAAAGGAAAATATTACCAGTTATATACCGGTGCTTTTGAACTTGAATAAAATATCACCTCAGACATCTTTTCTGAATATTCCAAAAGCTTGTCCCCCGAATGCCGAAACATTCCCGGGACAAGCTTTTTGACATCCGCTTCTCCTATGCGTCTCTTATGATCCCCCTTAACCCTTTCTATTCCGCCGATAACGGAGAAAACCGCCAATCCAGCAGATAATGACAGTACTCCAGAGTACCCGGAATATCCAGTGAATCCCCGAATGAAGCATGATATAGACAATTCCTCCTTCTGAATTTCGTTTATTATATACCCTGAACCAGGTAGAGGGTCAATATTTTTATAAAATTTTCCCATACAGGAACAAAAAATGCTCTCCGGGACAATATCCCCCGAAGAGCATCGGACTTATACGGTTTATTCTTCTTCCGTCACCGGAACTTTTTTTTCTTTGATAAACGGTGCATATTCATAAGGCTCCAAAAAACGGCGCTCATACTCTGTTTTCAATTCCTGACGGAATTTTGGATGAGCAATTTTAATCAGGGCCCTGGCCCGTTCTTTCAGTGTCTTTCCTTTGAGCAGTGCAATACCATATTCCGTAATGACATAATGCACATCATTTCTGGATGTGGTCACTGCCGCCCCCTGATCGATGAAAGGAACAATCCGGCTGACCTTGCCGCCTGCCGCAGTGGACAGCATAGCGATAATGCTCCGTCCGCCTTTACTCATGGCCGCCCCGCGGACAAAGTCCACCTGCCCGCCCACACCGCTGAACTGTTTCAGGCCAATACTTTCACTGACAACCTGTCCCATCAGGTCCACCTGAATACAACTGTTTATGGATACGACATTATCGTTCTTTGCGATAATGACCGGATCGTTCACATAATCCACCGGGTTCATGGAAATTTCCGGATTATCATCGATAAAATCATACAGGCGCCGGGTTCCCATAACGAAGGTAATCACGCTGCGTCCCGGTTCCACCTGCTTTTTCTTATTGTTAATAATGCCTGCCAGCATCAAATCAATGATACCGTCGGATGCCATCTCTGTATGAAGCCCAAGATTCTTTTTGTCCCATAAAAACGGCACCACCGACTCGGGAATGGAACCGATACCCATCTGCAGACAGTCACCGTCTTTAATCAGTGTGGAACAGTATTTTCCGATTTTATGTTCTAATATCCCAATCTTTGCCGGCTGCATTTCCAGAATCGGTTCTGCATGCTCAACAATAAAATCAATATCACGGACATGAATCAAATTTCCACCGAAGGTTCTCGGCATATGTTCATTCACCTGGGCAATCACAATCTTCGCACTGTCAGCCACCGGCTTTGTATAATCACTGGATGTTCCAAAGGAACAAAAGCCATGCTTATCCGGGCTGCTCACCATAACAAGCGCCACATCCACCGGCAGCTCTGTTCGGAAAAGCTTCGGCATCTCATGGAAAAATCCGGGACTGTAATTTGCCTGGCCTCTGGCTACCGCTTCCCGTGTTCCGGCGCCAAGGAAAAAACCGTTAAATATAAAATGGCCCTTCATCTCCGGCCGTGTATATTTACCCTCTCCGACAGAAACCAGGTGACAGATTTCCACATTTTCATACATTTCATAATTATCAACCAGTGTATCAATCAGATATGTCGGTTCTCCCGCAGCATGACCGGTAACAACACGGTCACCGCTCTTAATATAGCTGATCGCTTCTTCCGCTGTCACTACTTTTGAGTTGTAAATTTCTTTCCAATCCAATATATTCATTTGTAACCCCTCCTTGATTCTATTATATTTTACCGTTGTCATAAACACAAGAAATATTTCATACTGCCTTTGAAAACTGTCATTTCTTCTTAAAAACTGTAAGATTTCGCTTATTGCTATTACCGTCTGTCTGAATTATAATAAATTCTATGTCCTGTTTCATATTTCAATCATTTTAAAAGGAGTCTATAATTATGGAATTAAATTTAATGGAAATACTTAAGGTTATTTTTCTCGGAATTGTCGAGGGAATCACCGAATGGCTGCCTATCAGCAGCACCGGGCATATGCTTATTGTGGATGAATTTTTACAGATGAACGCCAGTGACGCCTTTAAGGAAATGTTTTTTGTCGTCATTCAGCTCGGCGCTATTTTGGCCGTTGTGCTCATGTTCTGGAAAAAGATGTTCCCCTTCCAGTTTAAAGACAAAAAAAGCTCTGTTATCCGAAAAGATATTTTTTCCATCTGGTTTAAAGTCGTTGTGGCCTGTATTCCCGGAGCTGCTGTAACCATCCTCTTTGACGATTTTATCGAAGCCCACCTCCATACCCCGGCGGTTATCGCAGCTACGCTGATCATCTATGGCATTGCTTTCATAGTCATCGAGGACTGGAATAAAAAAAGAACTCCGGCAACGACGGAACTGGCAGACCTGACCTATAAAACCGCTTTTATCATCGGTCTGTTTCAGGTGCTCTCCATTATCCCGGGAACTTCCCGCTCCGGCGCTACCATTATCGGAGCCCTGCTTATCGGTGTTTCCCGTGTCGTTGCTGCCGAATTCACCTTCTTTCTGGCAGTCCCTGTCATGTTTGGCCTCAGCGCTATTAAGATGCTGAAATTCGGCCTGAGCTTTACAGGGGCCGAACTTGTCATCCTTATCCTTGGAATGGCCGTCGCCTTTATTGTTTCTGTTTTCGTCATCAAATTTCTGATGAGTTATATTAAAAAACACGATTTCAAAGTTTTCGGCTGGTATCGGATTGTCCTTGGAATTCTGATTCTGGGACTGACTTTTATCGGCATTATTTAACAAGAAAAACAGGAAGTACATGAATAGTTTTCAACGTACTTCCTGTTTTTTCTGACCTTTGCCTGTCATTTATACCTTTTTTATCCCGGCCTTTACGCTTCACATTCCACCGCTTCAACCTGCGGTTCCCATGCCGTTTTCTTTTCGGTCACTTTACCGCCCGTAAAATGATTTAACAGTGTTCCGCAGAGTATTACAAAAGCAATCATACATACGGCAACCGCCACTAAGAAAAACATATTTTTCCGGTCTTCATTTTTATCACCACTGCGCATCTGTTCGGCTGTCGGGTAATCAATTCCACAGTGGGCACAATCTCCGTCACAGCCGGAAGGTGCCTGATCAAATTTTTTACAATCCTTCATCCTTTTTCACCTCACTAACCAAAGTTAAAGTATAACACTAATTTCCCAAAAAGCAAAGCCATAATATTTAGTCTACGCTGGCCCCAAAAGGCATCAGAGCCAGCTTTGCAATTTTAAAATGCTGCATTCCAAATGGAATACCGACAATCGTAACACATAAAATACATCCCATCACTGCAGATTCAATCGCCAGCGGAATGCCTGAAAAAATCATCCACAAAATATTCAAAAGAACGGCCCCCGGACCTCCGCCATAGGTGACTTCCTTCCCAAAGGGTGAAAATGCCAGAGATGCAAATTTAAAGCACTGCTTGCCAATCGGTATACCGACAATCGTAATACACCATAAAACTCCGGCCAGACACCATGTCAGCCCGCTGATAAAACCACCACATAAAAACCATAAAATATTACCAAGACATCCCATAATTATCCCTCCATTCTTCCATTCAGCAATCCCTGTAAATCACCAAGAATCTGGTCCACCTGACGAATGGCTTCATCCACCTCTTCTTTTGTCTTTCCGATTCGGTTCTGTACCAGATAATCCGAAATAATATCATCAAAGAAAAAGTCTGCAAACGTAAGAAAGGTTCCAATCTCAAGCTGAAAATCCATCGGCACATGAATATCCTTCAATTCTCTCTGAAAAATCTGAAGCTGGTTCTTTGCATTTTCCATATAAAGGGTTGCATCATTCATTCTGGAATGTTTCATCATACCACTGATAAAACTTCCGCCAAACATATCCAGAAATCCCCAGTTTTTTGCACTGTTTAATTTCTCAGCAGCGCTTTTCAGACTCGACAGGGCCCTTTCTCCGGCCACGACCGCCTCTTGTACTTCTCTTCGCATTAATTCATTTTCCATTACAATTCCTCCTTGTTTTATGCAAGCCTATGTGACAGATTCATAATCAGCGAAGCTTTTTGCTTTACAGGGAAATTCCTGTAAATAAAAAAGACTTTTATCATGACATCTGTCACAATAAAAGTCTTGCTATCTCATTTGATACGGATACTTTCTCAAGTATCGGTTGACGCTCTCAAACCCATCCACTGTGGATGTTCAGCTACTCCCTTTTGATTGCTTATTAGAAATATATCATACCCGCAGAAAAATGTCAATCGCTTTACTGAGATTCCTGCCCCTTCGCAAAATATGCCTTTGTCTCCCGGACCACAACACCACTCAGTGCGAGCAGAGCAATGAGGTTTGGCAGAGCCATCAGGGCATTAAAAATATCTGCAATGTTCCATACCGCCTCTACAGTCATATAAGGGCCGATAAAGACTGCGAGAATATAAAGCCACCGATATCCGGTAACAACGCCTTTATTCCGGTTAAAAAGGTATTCTACACAGCGTTCCCCATAATAATCCCATCCGAGGATTGTGGTAAATGCAAAAAACACCAGACAGAGCATCAATATAAAAGAGGACACCTCTGCCGGGAAAGGTAATCCTTTCTGAAATGCCGCACTGGTAATTTCCACACCTTCCAGTCCTGTGTTCCATGTTCCTGTCAGCACAATAGAAATCCCTGTCATACTGCAGATAACAACGGTATCGATAAATGTGCCCGTCATGGAAACCAGTCCCTGACGCACCGGCTCCTTTGTCTGGGCTGCTGCTGCCGCAATCGGTGCGCTGCCGAGGCCCGCTTCATTTGAAAAAATCCCCCGGGCAATCCCTTTCTGCATAGCCACGATCATGGATCCCATCACACCGCCTGCCAGAGCGCTGCCCGTAAAGGCGGACTGAACAATCGTTGCAATGGCCTCCGGAATCTGAGAAGCATTTGTAATTAAAATGATGCATGCAAAGGCCACATAAAGCACTGCCATAAACGGCACAACAATCTCCGAAACCCTGGCAATACGTTTAATTCCTCCTAAAACAACCAGACCAACGATGACGGTCAGGATCAGGCAGGTAATCACTGTGGCCCAGGAATATGTACGTCCGAAAAGCTCCACTGCAGACTGCATATTCGGATCAAAGAAATTCTTCGTGGCCGAAGCAATCCCATTGACCTGGGTAAAGGTACCAATTCCCATCAGGCCGACACAGGCTCCAAAAAAAGCAAATATCTTTCCAAGCCAGCGGAACTTCTTTCCCATGCCTCTTTCAATATAATAGAAAGGACCGCCCAATACATGTCCGTCATCGTCAATGGTCCGGTATAAAATAGCCAGAAGTCCTTCGGCATATTTTGTCGCCATTCCAAACAGTGCTGCGATAACCATCCAGAATAAGGCTCCCGGGCCTCCGGCTGCAATGGCTGTTGCCACACCGACGATATTTCCTGTACCGATGGTTGCTGAAAGGGCTGTACAGAGTGCGCCAAAGCTGCTCACCTCTCCATCGCCGCCTTCTTCGTTTTTAACCATATACTTGAGTGCTTTTCCCAAATGCCGGATTTGCAGAAACCCAAGTCTCAGTGTCAGGTAAATACCCGTTAACAATATGACTGTAATTAAGGGCAGTCCCCAGATTTTGTCATCAATAAATTTGATGAGCTCGTTGATTTGTCCAAACATCTTTTTCTTCCTCCATCCTTTTGCCTGAGAGATTTGCAGCGAGATGCTGCGTACACCTTCGGCGCCCGGTTTCTCCGGGACTCTCCTGAGTTTAGCGAAAAACGCTATCTAATAGGATACCACAAAGAAAAAGCTGTCACAAGTCCAAATTTATTTAACTTAAAGAATTATGCAATAAATCACACATTTTTGAGGCTCTGTTCAATATCCTCAATAATATCATCCACATTTTCAAGTCCCACCGAGAAACGAATCAGTCCCGGATTAACACCGGCTGCAATAAGCTGTTCATCGGTTAACTGGCGATGGGTCGCGCTTGCCGGATGAAGAACACAGGTGCGGATATCCGCAACATGGACTTCATTGGAAGCCAGCTTTAATCCGTCCATGAAACGGATGGCTGCCGCTTTTCCGCCTTTAATGGTAATAGAAATAACACCACAGGTTCCCTTCGGCAGATATTTTTTTGCCAGCTCATGATATTTATCTCCCGGAAGGGCTGCATAGCTGACAGCTTCAATCTTATCCGACGCCTCAAAATATTCTGCCACCTTCCGGGCATTTTCGCAGTAGCGCTCCATGCGGATTGGCAGTGTTTCCAGACCAAGATTCAGTAAAAAGGCCGAATTTGCCGATGGATAGGCACCAAAATCACGCATCAGCTGCATACGTGCTTTAATGATATAAGCCATCTTTCCAAAATCCTTTGTATAGATAACGCCATGATAAGATTCATCCGGTTCTGTAAAATCAGGAAACTTTCCATTTTCCCAATTAAATTTACCGCTGTCCACAATCACACCGCCGGTCTGAAGCGCATGTCCGTCCATGTATTTGGATGTAGAATGAACAACAATATCCGCACCGAATTCAATCGGTTTACAAAGAATCGGCGTTGCAAATGTGTTATCAATAATTAACGGCACATTATTTTTATGGGCTATAGCCGCCAGCTTCTCAATATCCAGAACCGCCAACGCCGGATTTGCCAGCGTTTCACCAAAAACACATTTTGTATTCGGTTTAAAAGCTTTCTGAATAGTTTCTTCATCCGCTTCTGCATCCACAAAAATACATTCAATCCCAAGCTTTTTCAAGGTCACCGCAAACAGATTCACGGTACCTCCGTAAATTGTGGATGTGCTTACAAAGCTGTCTCCGGCCTTGCACAGATTCAACACGGAAAACAAAGACGCCGCCTGACCGGAAGAGGTACACATGGCCCCCACGCCGCCTTCCAAATCTGCGATTTTCTTTTCTACCGCATCCACTGTCGGATTGGCAAAACGGGAATACATAAATTCTGTCGGCATGTCAAAGAGCTGGCCGATGTGTTCTGTGGAATCAAATACATAGGTTGTACTCTGAACAATTGGCAGCACCCGTGGTTCTCCGTTTTTCGGCGTATAGCCGGAATGTAAGCATTTTGTCTCGTCTCTCATTGGTTCATTCCTCCATTTTCTGCAAGTCTTTCTTTCAACGCTGTATCAAAAACGCCGCTTCTGAGCATCTCAATCTCCATCCGGTAAGGTGCCCAGGATTTTTTCGGCTGATTTTTGTCGGTCACATAAGGCGTTTCCAGAATCTTTGGCACCTCTGAAAAATCCTTATGGTGAACAATATAATTTAAAGCTTCAAAGCCAATATAGCCAAACCCAATGTTTTCGTGCCGGTCCTTTGCAGCTCCCGGAACATTTTTACTGTCATTGATATGGAATACACCGATCTGGTCCTTTCCAAGTAACTTATCAAACCGGTCCATAACTCCGTCAAAGTCATGGATAATATCATACCCTGCATCACTGGTATGGCAGGTATCGAAGCAGACACGCAATTTATCATTACAGGAGACCTTATCATAAATCCGGGCCAGCTCCTCAAAGCTCCGGCCAATCTCGCTGCCTTTCCCAGCCATCGTCTCTAAAGCAACACAAACCTTTGAATCCCGGTGCAGCACCTCATTCAGCGCCTCCGCAATTTTATCAATGCCGGCTTCCGTTCCCGCACCAACATGGGCTCCCGGATGAACAATGAGCAGTTTACTGCCCATAGCCTCCGAACGGCTCAATTCCAGATTCATAAAATCCACAGCCAATTCAAAAGTTTCTTTTTTCACCGTATTCGCCATATTAATAATATAGGGCGCATGAATTACAATCTCTTCAATACCATGTTCCCGCATATATATCCAGCCTTCTTCGATACGAAGCTCTGACACATCCTTTCTCCGGGTGTTCTGAGGCGCTCCGGTATATACCATAAAGGTGTTCGCTCCATAGGATACCGCTTCTTTGGCCGAACCCAGAAACATTTCTTTTCCGCTCATTCCCACATGGGAACCAATTTTTAACATCGTCTCTCCTCACCGCGCCCGGCGATAGGCTTCCCCGTCTTCCAGTTCAATACTCCGGCACGCAAATAATTGGTCTATTGTTAAAAAAGTATAACCCATTCGCTTCAATTCGTCAATAATTCCTGCTGCCGCCTCAGCGCCATGCTTTGAAATGTCATGCATTAAGATAATGTCTCCATCCCTAACACTCATCGCCGTTTCCTGAATAATTTTCGCCGCATCGGTTCCCTTCCAGTCCACCGTATCCACAGACCAGAGAATCATCGGCATATCCAGCCAGTCTTCCAGTGTTCCATTGACCTTTCCAAAGGGCGGACGCAGTGTTAATTCCACCGGCCCGATAACCGCCTCAACCGCTGTCTTTGCTTTTTCAATCTCCGCCTTCTGTTCTGCTTCCGTCAGGCAGGATAAATCCACATGACTATATGTATGAATACCAATCTGATGCCCTTCTTCCGCTATGCGTTTGACCAGCGCTTCATTTTCTTTGATCTGAGCTCCGATCATAAAAAAAGTCGCCTTTATTCCTTTTTCCTTTAGCACCTCCAGAAGCTCCTCTGTTTTCCCCGCCTTCGGTCCGTCATCAAAGGTTAAAGCCACCAGTTTCTCACTTTCCTCATAAATATCAAAGGTCGAATCTTCGGATACAGGCGCCGTATTTTTCATCCCGGACATAACGAGGGCCGCCAGCAAAAGAAACATCGCCGCTGCCAACACATGAAATTCTTTCATTCCACGCCTCCGGCTTCTTTTCTGATTACTATATGCCGCACCACAGTCTTTTATAACCATCCTAAACGGCCCTCTCCATCTCTGGTCCCAAAAGAAAAAAGCCACCGCATTTGCTAACGCCTGATAAGGAAGCAAATCAAATAAGCGTGTTCTTTGAATGGGTACGGCGAAAGAACAGTATCCGCAACCGTGTGGAAGAAATCATACTCAAAGAATATGTGTATGTATAAGGCGACAGAAAAGACCTCCTGCAATCACGCAAGAGGTCTTAAATATTATATTGGTGTTCCCTACAAACTTGTATTTGTCTATTTTATATTCAGAACAAAGTTGCCACCTCGAAATGAAAAAGTGTTATCAAATGATACTATTTCGGTTGAAACACAAGTAAATCCCAACTTTTCTAATAGCCTACAAGAGGGTATGTTATCAATTGCTGTTCCCGCCGTAAAACGACTTGCACCATATTCAGAAGCAAAATATTCAACAAGAGCCTTTGTGCTTTCATAGGCATAACCCTTGGAATGATATGCAGAATGGAAACAATACCCCAAATCGTAACTGTCACCGTCCTTGTGAAAACATACATATCCGAGCATTTCGCTTGATTCTTTCAGAACAACTGCAAAGAATAATTTGCTGTCTGCAAACCGTTTTGTCAATGCTTTTGTTTCTTCGTTGTCCGTCGGTAGCGGC
Organism: Frisingicoccus sp.; assembly: GCA_048357495.1. GTDB lineage: Bacteria > Bacillota > Clostridia > Lachnospirales > Lachnospiraceae > Frisingicoccus. Next base: position 1,893 of record DBGCEW010000031.1, on the reverse strand, counting down.
ATATCATAAACGGCATATTCGGAATTGTTGAAATCAGTGAATATTTTTTTCATATCTTGCCAATCTGCTTCATTCAGATTGCGAATACACATTCTATTCGTTTCTATCATCATAACTTTGGTCTCCGTCAAATTCAAAGTTGTCTTTCTGATGAATAAGATTATACCACATATAAATGAATTTTTCCACCGCCGTCTGTTTCTTAGTTGAAATAGGCGGCTTTTTCTTACCCAAAGCCTGCAATAAGACAGTTTCGGGCAAAGGCATATAAACACTCTACGGCGGTTTTGAAAGCGGCTTACAGAGCGAAAAAAGACTTAAAATCGCCCCGAAAATATGCAAAATACAGACCTAAAGCGTGACAGCACTCATCGAAAAAAGATGGGTGTTTTTTTTGATTTCAAAACTTTTTTGAGTTTCAGGGGGTGCATTTGCCCTTTCCCAGTGCAAACAAGTGTAGAGATAAATTTTTTATCGGATTTTCGGAAAACAGGGTGTCATTTGGACATTCAATTCCAAATAGGTGAAAGGGCTATCTTTCGGTGCAGCTTGAAAACAGAATGACCGTCCGAGTGTGATATAACTTTGCGAAGATGTCCGCAGGGATAGCGAGCATCGGATTTTGATACAAAAATCCAAATTTATAAAAATTCAAAATACAGCAAAAACGGTGCAGTCCCTTTCTTGGAGGCTGCACCGTAATTTATGCACAATATACTTCCTTATGGGACTTGCTCATTCAGCGGCAGCCTTTTCTCCTGTGTCAGTCGTCATCCTCTGAGTCATCATTCACATCATCATCCATATCCGCTGCATCGTCCCAGTCATCATCGATATCATCATCCATATCCGCTGCATCGTCCCGGTTATCATCGATATCATCGTCCATATCCGCTGCGTCGTCCCGGTCATCATCGATATCATCGTCCATATCCGCTGCATCGTCCCAGTCATCATTATGTTTATAATCCGCTTCCAGCACCTTGCCGGAAACTGCATGAACTTCAAAATCATATTCGATGCCATTGGCAGTAAATTCCAGTTCATAAACGCCATCGTCCAGTTTATATTCCTTCTCTGTAAAACTTGCTTCCGTCAATCCCAGCTGGGCCAGGACAAGCTCTTTCGCTTTTTCCAGACCAATATACCCGTTTTCGCCCACATCGTCATCATCAATAGTCATTGGATTTGATGTAATGCCAAAGCCGCTGACCGTATCACGGATACCCTGAGCCACCTCTTCAAGGAATTTATCATCCGGGTACAGAGATCCTTCACTCACTTTAATGACAATATTTTTTGTCTGTCCCCCAACGGTCTGATCAAAATAACCGGATTCATAAATCTTTTTAACCAGATCATTCACAACATCATCACAATCTTCGCCTTTGTAATCTGCATAATTCTGAACTACAGCTTTGCCATCGTCATTGATCCCTTTAATTTCGATAACATCGCCTTCATGATTATAGGACACTTCAATTTCCGGATTTACACTGAGTAAAAAGCTTCCCACCACATCTCCGAGAGATGATGCTTTTTCCGCTTTTGCCAACTTGTCTGAAGTTCCGCAGCCTGTAAGAAGAGTCAGGCTTAATGCTGCTGCCGCCGCTACTGTTACATAATGTTTTAAATTTTTTTTCATTTTTAATTTTCTCCTTTCGATTCCTTTTTTTATATAAACAGTATACGGAACTGTTTTTTCAAAACCGGGGTCCGAAAATAAAATTTTTAAATTTTTTTATTTTTATTCCTCGTCATCGTCCGCATCAAAATCTCCGTTATTGTCATCCTCCGAATACTCACCGGCATCCACACTATCGTCGTCATCGTCCGCATCGTCCTCCGCCGGGTCATCGCCGGTATTCACGCCATTGTCATCCTCCGGATTCT